>JANMWQ010000176.1:0-2509 GCA_031394085.1 Rhizobacter sp.
GCGGGCGCCGACCCGTCGGAAGCCGACGTGGCGGTGCTTGACCGATTGGCCGCGGTGGACGAGCCGCTGGCCGGGTCGGAGTGCGCTGGCGCCCTCGTCGTCGGCGCCGCCGAGGCCGCCTCGGCGGCGACGCTCGCGACGCTCGCACAGCGCTGGCGCGCCGCGGGTCGGCGCTCGCCTTCGCGTGGCTGAAGGCCAGGTCGAAGCTCCCTGTGTAGCCCACCGCACAGACCCGCGCGTGGAGGGCTCGCACCATCGGCATGCGCCGCCCCCGAACGGACACCCGATGGCACGCGCGCTTGCGTGGCTGGCCGGCCCGGCGTTGATTTGTCGCAATCCGGACCTGCCGCGGCAGGTCCAGGATGAGCGTTCTTTGCCAAGGAGATTCTCTCGATCGCAACCCTCCCACCGCTGCACCCGCCCAGGCTCGCCAGCCTCGCGCAGGGTTTGTCGCCGTTGCTGTGGCTGCCCCAGGCCGCCTTGTTGGCGTGGGCCGTGCAAGGCCTGAGCGCGGGCGCGGGCTTTGCCGCGGTGGTGGTGCCTGGGGTGGGCATCTTGCTGCTCGGTGCGATGCGCGCGGCCTGCGAGGCGTGGGGCGCGCAACGCGTGTTCGCCGCGGCGCGGTCGCGGCTCTCCGAGTTGCGTGACGAGGTGGGCGTCAGCCTCTGTGCACGCTCGCCGCTGGACCGCACACGGCCAGCCTCGGGCCTGGCGGCCAGCGTGATCGCGGAGCAGGCGGAGGCGGTCGTGCCGTACCTCGTGCGATACCAGCCTGCGCGGTGGCGCGCGACCGTGGTTCCGCTGGTGATCCTGCCGGTGGTGGCCAGCCTCTCGTGGGTGGCGGCACTCGTGCTGCTGCTCGCTGCGCCGCTGATCCCGCTGTTCATGGCCCTCGTGGGCTGGCGTGCCCGGGCCGCGAGCCAAGCCCAGATGGTCGAGATGGGCCGCATGAATGCCTTCTTGCTCGACCGCCTGCGCGGGCTGGCCACCGTGCGCGCGCTCGGCGCGGTGGAGGCCACGGCGAGCCGGGTGCTGGCGGCCGCGCAATCGTTGCGCGAGCGAACCATGGCGGTGCTGCGCATTGCGTTCCTGTCGTCGGCCGTGCTCGAACTGTTTTCGGCGCTCGGGGTCGCGATGGTCGCGGTCTATGTGGGATTCCACTTGCTCGGCACGCTCGAGTTCGGCGCCTGGGGCCGGCAGTTGAGCCTGGGCGAGGGCTTGTTCATCCTGCTGCTCGCGCCTGCGTTCTTCGAGCCGATGCGGGAACTCTCGGCCGTGTGGCACGACCGTGCGGCCGGCGAGGCAGCGCTCGATTCGCTCGGCCGGCTGACGCAGGGCGGCGTGCCGTTGCCGGGCGCACAGGCGGGTGCACCAGCCGGCGCCGGGGTCGAAGGCGGCCGCGTCACCACGCAGCCGACCGTGCAGGTTCGCGGCCTGCACTTCGCTCACACCGGCGAACCTCCCTGCTTCGAGGAATTCGACCTGCGCGTCGGCGCGGGCGAGCATGTCGCGCTGATGGGGCCGAGCGGCGCCGGCAAGACGGCGCTGCTCAGCCTGATCGCCGGGCTGGTGCCGGCCACGCGGGGCAGCATCGCGATCGGCGGCGTGTCGCTCTGCGAGCGCACCGTGCCCTCGCTGCGCACGCGCATCGCCTGGATGGGGCAAACGCCGCACGTCTTTGCCGGCTCGGTGCAGGCCAACGTGACGCTCGGGCGGCCCGGTGCGCACACCGCGCAGGCCGTGGCGGCCATGCGCTTCGCCGATCTGCACGGCGTGGCGCAGGCGCATCCGGGCGTCGCGCTGGGCGAGGGCGGTCTGGGCCTGTCGGGTGGCGAGGTGGCACGGCTCGCGCTGGCCCGCCTGGCGCTGTGCGTCGACGCCGACATCCTGCTCGTCGACGAACCCACCGCCCACCTCGACACCGCCACGGCGCGGCGCGTCGGCGATGCGCTGATCCAGCTCGCTCGCGGCAAGACGCTGATCGTGGCGACGCACGACCGCGTGCTGGCGGCCCGGCTGAACCGCGTGATCCGGCTCGACGCGCTGCCGTTGAAGGTGGCTGCATGAAAGCGCTGCGTGATCTGCGCGCGGTCGCGAGCACATTGACGGGTGCGCAACGCCGTCAGCTCGCGCTCGGTGCCGCGCTCGCGGCTGCGACCGTGCTGATGGGCACGGGCCTGCTCGGCCTGTCGGGCTGGTTCATCACCGCCACGGCACTCGCCGGCCTGCACGCGGCAACGGCCATCGGTTTCGACGTGTTCATTCCCTCGGCCGGAATCCGGCTGCTGGCGCTGGGCCGCACCGGCGCGCGTTACGCGGAACGGCTCGTGACGCACGACGCCACCTTCGGGGCTCTGGCGGCGTTGCGCGCGCGGCTGTTCCGCGGCTGGGCCCGGCCCGATGCCGCGCGCCAGTTGCGGGCGCGGCCGGCCCGGTTGTTGTTTCGTTTGACGGCCGACATCGACGCACTCGAGTCGATCTACCTGCGGCTGCTCGTGCCCGCCGGCGC
>JANMWQ010000211.1:0-2039 GCA_031394085.1 Rhizobacter sp.
CACCGAGTTCGACCTGCTCGTGTTGCTGGCCACCGAGCCGCAGAAGGTCTTCAACCGCGACGAGATTCTCAACCGGCTGCGCGGCATCGAGGCCGACCTGCACACGCGCGCGGTCGACATCCTGGTCAGCCGCCTGCGCAAAAAGCTCGAACCGCTCGACGTGATCAAGACACTGCGCAACGCCGGCTACACCTTCGCCGGGGCGCGCTTGTGAGCCGCTTGGCGCGGGTTCGGCGGCTTTGGCGAGAGATGCGGCACTCGCTGCGCGCGCGGCTCACGCTGCTCTTTTTGTTGCTCGCGCTCGCGATGACGCTGACCTTCGTCGGCGGCATGCAGGCGGTCACGCGCTCGGGCTGGCAAGACATCGCGCGGCCGCTGGTCGCGAACTACATCGACCGGCTCACGGCCGAGATCGGCACGCCGCCCGATGTCGCGAAAGCGCAAGCGCTGACGCGCACGCTGCCGATCAGCATCCGCATCGACGGGCCGCTGGTGAACTGGTCGTCGCGCCCGATCGACGCCGGCGAAGAAGGGTACGACCACCGCCGCCGCCACGCCGATCGCTCGGCCAGCCCCTGGCGCCCGACGCGCCTGCTCGCCGACGGCCACCGCATCAGTTTCGGCCTCGCGGTCTTGCCGCGCGACGATGCGCCCGAAGACCGCGCGCGGCTGATCGGCTGGGGCACGCTGCTTGTGCTGTTGGCGCTGGTCGCGCTTGCGTACGCGCGGGTGCGGGCGCTGCTGCGCCCGCTCGCCGACATCCGCGCGGGCGCGATCCGCTACGGCGCGGGCAATTTCTCGCAGCCGATTCCCGCGCGTGCACACAGCGAGCTCGGCGAACTCGCGCAACAGGTCAACGGCATGGCCGACGGCCTGCACAACATGCTCGACGCGAAGCGCCAACTGCTGCTCGCGATCAGCCACGAGCTACGCTCGCCGTTGACACGCGCGCGACTCAACGCCGAGCTGGTCGACGAAGGCGGCGCGCGCGACGCGCTGCTGCGCGACCTTGCCGAGATGCGCGACCTGATCACCGACCTGCTGGAGAGCGAGCGCCTCACCGGCGGCCACGCGGCGCTGCACACCGAATTGGCCGACTTGAACGCGTTGGTGCGCGATGCGGTCGCGGCGCGTAGTGTCACGCTCGCACTCGACACGAACCTGCCGACGATGGCGCTCGACGCAACCCGCATCCAATTGCTGCTGCGCAACCTGATCGACAACGCGCTGCGCCATGGCGCCGATGCGCCCTGCCCGCCGACGGCGGCGACCACGTTCGATGCCGATGCGTTGACGCTGACAGTGCGCGACCACGGCCCCGGTGTCGATGAAGGGCAGCTGCCACTGCTTGCGCAAGCCTTCTACCGCCCCGACAGCGCGCGCCAGCGCGTGACCGGCGGCGTCGGGTTGGGGCTCTACCTGTGCCGCCTCGTCGCGCAAGCGCATGGCGGCTCCCTGACCCTGCGCAATGCCCATCCCGGGCTGCAGGTCGAGGTGCGATTGCCGCGGCGCGGCGACTGAACTGCGCCCTACTTCTTTCGCGTCTTTTCCCAGTTCTGCAGCGCGGTCAGCGTGTTCGTCACGTGCTTGGCCGGGTTCAGGCTTTGGTAGCTGTAGATGATCGAACGGTCGGGCGTGATCACGTACGACACGCGGTTGGCGTAGTCCGGCATGATCATCATCGCCGCGTCGTACTGCTTGATCACGGCCTTGCTCGCATCGGACGCGACCGCGAACTTGCCCTGGCAGGCCTGCATCGAGAACTTGACCTGCGTTTCGATGTCGTCGGTCGAGACGCCGATGACTGTCGCGCCGAGCGCGGTGAACTTTTCGGTCGCTTCGGCGAACTCGTGCGCTTCGACCGAGCAGCCCGACGAGAACGCCGCCGGGAAGAAATACAGCACCACCGGCCCCTTCGCGAGCGTCTGGCTCAGCGAGAAGCTGTATTGCTTGCCGGCGAGCGCGGCCTGCGTCGTGAAGTCGGGGGCTTTGTCACCGATGTCGAGCGCGGCCCAGGCCGACCCTGCCATCGCCACCGA
>JANMWQ010000247.1:0-4319 GCA_031394085.1 Rhizobacter sp.
CTGATCACCGGCGTGGGCACCGGCGGGCACCTCACCGGCTGCGCGCTGGCGCTGAAGAAGATGTGGCCGAAGTTGCAGGTGTTCGCGGTCGAACCGACGGCCTCGCCGGTCATCAGCGGCGGCAAGCCGAGCCCGCACCCGATCCAGGGCATCGGCGCCGGTTTCATCCCGAAGAATCTGCACGTCGACCTGCTCGACGGCGTGATCCAGGTCGAGGCCGAGGCCTCGCGCGAGATGGCGCGGCGCGCGGCGCGCGAAGAAGGCATGTTGGTCGGCATCTCGTCGGGCGCCACGCTCGCGGCGATCGCGCAGAAGCTGCCGAGCCTGCCGGCTGGCGCGACGGTGCTCGGCTTCAACTACGACACCGGCGAGCGCTACCTGTCGATCGAAGGTTTCTTGCCGACGGAATGAAGCTGCGGACATTGGCCGCTGCCTGAGCTGCCCGCTCAGGCCGGCGCGCAGCGCACCGCATCACCGACCCGGAGCACGCCGCCGCTCAGCACGCGAGCGGTCAGCCCACCGTGGCCACGCATCGCGTTGTAGCCACCCGGGCCGAGCGCCGTCTCCATCAGCGAACACGGCTCGCACGGGCCGGTGATTTCGAGCGTCACTTCATCGCCGATGCGCAGGACCAGCGGCTGGTCCTTGAACAGCGATCGCGCGGCCAGCAGGTTGAGCCCACTGACGACGAGATTGCGCCGCAGCAGGCTTGCCTCGACCTCGGGCAGGCCGGCGAGCGATGCGATCACCGGCAGGTGCTCGGCCTGGATCAACGTGACCTGGCGCTTGCCGCCAGCCGGCGTGGTCGGCGCGCGCGCGGCGCTGCGGTCGCCTTCGAGCCCACGCCCGACCATCGCATGCGCCATGTCGACCGACTGCGTCGGCGCAGCACGGGCCGGGCGCAGCAGGATCGCTTCGATGCAGCCCTCGCGCGGGAAGCGCGCGGTCAGCGCGCGCAAGCCGTCGGATGGGTGCGCGCTCATCGGATTCTCTTCACGCAAGTGATGCTCCTCACATTCTTCGGCGCGGTGCGTTGATCGCCGGCAGCTCGCGCCGCGCGAGCCAGGCCTGCACCAGCGCGCGCGGGTCTTGCGTCTGCGATGTTTGCCAGACCAGCTCCGGCGGTGCGACGCGGGTGCCGGGCGCGCTCGCAGGCAACTGCGTGGCAAGCTCGCGAACGAACTGCGCGACCTTCGCGGCGCGCACCGGCTGGTTCGGGCTCGCGACCATCATCTGCAGCTGCGCCAGCACGCCATCGGCCAGCCGCTGCAGCCACTGCACGGCGCGCGCGCTGTCCGGCTTCTGCGCCGAGCGCACGAACACCAGGTGCTCGAAGCCGAGCGCGGCGGTGGCTTGCTCGTCGAGGTTGGCGAGACCCTGCTTAAGCGCATCGGGCAGGCCGGCCGGCGAATGCGGCAGCACGACGATCAGGTGGCGCGCGCCGCGCGCGTGCAGCCAACGCGCGAGCATGGGCAGGTCATGCGGCTGCGGGCGCACGAACGCGAGCTCGCGGCCGTTGGCGTGGCGCTCGCGGTCGAACACGATCACGGCGAGGTCGGCGATCGGATCGCCTGCCGGTTCGGCCGCTCGATCGAACGCGTCGACGACGACCGGCGCTAAGCCGGGCACCGCCACCGTGAGCGCGCGCGTCGCGAGCACTTTCACATGGGCGAAGCCGCGGCTGGCGAGCAAGGCTTCGAGCACCGCCGAGCCGAGCGCGCCCGCGCCACCGGCGACCAGCACGGTCGGCAAGCGGACCGCATCGTGCGCCGGTGCCGACCGGCCCGCCCGCAGCGCATGGTTCAGCAATGTCATGCGCGCACTGTAACCACGCGTTGCGCGCCGAACCCCATTGAATGCGTGGTCGGTGGCCGCATCTCGTGGCCGCGGGGTACGATGACCCGCCACCTTTCGGAGGAACAAAACATGTCCCGTTCTCTCTCGCTGCCGCTTTCGTTGTCTTCATTCGGTCGCGTGGGCCGCAGCTTGGCCGCCGGCCTCGCCGCGCTCGCGGTGCTCGGCCTCTCGGGCTGCGGCTACAACAATTTTCAGTCGCTCGACGAGCAAAGCAAGGCCGCGTGGTCGGAGGTGCTGAACCAGTACCAGCGCCGCGCCGACCTGATCCCGAACATCGTCGCCACCGTCAAGGGCGAGGCCAGCTTCGAGCAAGACACTTTGACCAAGGTGATCGAGGCGCGCTCGAAGGCCACGAGCATCCAGGCCACGCCCGAGCTCGTCAACGACCCGGCCGCGTTCCAGAAATTCCAGGCCGCGCAAGGCGAGCTGACCGGCGCGCTGAGCCGCCTGATGGTGGTTGCCGAGCAGTACCCGCAGCTCAAGGCGAACCAGGCGTTTCAAGACCTGCGCGTGACGCTCGAAGGCCCCGAGAACCGCATCACCGTGGCGCGCAACAGGTACATCAAGACGGTCGAGCAGTACAACGTGCTGGCGCGCAGCTTTCCGAACAACCTGACCGCGATGGTGTTCGGCTACAAGCCCAAGGCGAACTTCACGGTCCAGAACGAAGCGCAGATCTCGGTGCCGCCGAGCGTCGACTTCGGCAAGCCGGCCTCGGCCGCGAAGTGATCACGCTTTTCTGCATCGTCGCGAGCCGCTGATGTCGCATCGTCTGCTCGCCGGGCTGGTCGCGACGCTGCTGGGGTTCGCCCCGGCGGCGCATGCGCAAGACGTGCTGCCCGTGCCGCCGCTCTCAGCGCGTGTTGTCGACCAGACCGGCACGCTGACCGAGCCGCAGACCACCGCGCTGATCCAGAAGCTCGCGTCGATCGAGACCCAGCGCGGCGCGCAGGTCGTCGTGCTGATCGTGGCGACGACCCAGCCCGAAGACATCGCCGCCTACGGCCAGCGCGTCGCCGAGGCCTGGAAGGTGGGCAGGCGCGACGTGGGCGACGGCCTCGTGATCGTCGTCGCCAAGAACGACCGGCGCATCAACATCGAGGTCGCCAAGACGCTCGAGGGCCCGATCCCCGACGTGCTCGCGGGCCGCATCATCAACGAGCAAATCAAGCCGGCGTTCAAGGCGGGCGACTACGCCGGCGGCCTCAACGCCGCGATCGATCGGCTTGACAAAGCCATCGGCGGTGAAGCGCTGCCCGCACCCACGCGCAACACCGGCGCGCGCAGCGCGAACGGCGGCCTGTTCGGTGGCTTCGACATCCAGAGCCTCGCGATCTTCCTGTTCGTCGGTGTGCCGATCGCCGGTGCGCTGCTGACCGGCCTGTTCGGCCGCAAGTTCGGCTCGGTGCTCACCGGCGGCGCGGTCAGCGGCATCGCCTGGTGGCTGACCGCGAGCGCGCTGCTCGCCGGCGGCGCCGGGCTGGTCGCGCTGTTCCTCGTCGGCGTGATGGGCATGGGCGGCGGGATGCTCGGTGGACTCGGTGGAGGCCGCGGCCGCAGCGGCGGGCCGATCATTTGGGGTGGTGGCGGTGGCGGCTTTGGCGGCAGTGGCGGTGGCGGTGGCGGAGGCGGAGGCGGAGGGTTCAGCTCCGGCGGCGGTGGTGATTTCGGTGGCGGCGGCGCGTCGGGGAGCTGGTGATGGCGAACCGTCTGATGCGATTGTTCAAGCACCGAAGCGTCGACGAGGCCGACGCGAAACGCCTGCTCGGCGACGGTGCACTCGAGCGCATCCAGGCGCGCGTCGCAGCGAGCGAGCTGCGCCACAGCGGCGAGATTCGCGTGTGCATCGAGGCCGGCCTGCCGTTCAGCTATTTGCGGCGCGATGCGAAGGTGCGCGAACGCGCGGTGATGATGTTCGGCAAGCTGCGTGTCTGGGACACCGAGTACAACAACGGCGTGCTGATCTACCTGCTGCTCGCCGAGCATTCGATCGAGATCGTGGCCGATCGCGGCCTCGCGCGGCAGGTCGACGTGGCCGAATGGCAGCGCATCGCGGGGGCGATGAGCGCGGCGTTCAAGTCCGGCCAATTCGAAGCCGGGCTGAACCAGGCCGTCGATGCGGTCGATGGGCTGCTCGCTAAGCACTTCGCGCTTGCGCCCGGCGAGGTGAACCCGAACGAGTTGCCGGACGCGCCGTTTTTGCGGTGAATCACTGGGTCGGGGCTGCCGAAAACGCGCTCCGGTAACGTGCGCAGAGGGCGCCGACAGTTGCACGCGATGGGCAGTTCCGCATGTTGTTCTTCTCTCGGGAAGAAGCGAGGATTCATGTTCATGTCGAGCGCTCTGATGGAGAGGCGGAGAGGCAAAATTCTGGCTTTCACCGGACGTGAATCTGGCCAATCACACGGGTCTGTCAGGGCGCCAACTGCGCGAAGCGCAAAGCGTTGTCGAGTCCCACTTGA
>JANMWQ010000729.1:0-2707 GCA_031394085.1 Rhizobacter sp.
CTACCCTCAGCTCAAGCGCCTGGCTTGGCAACTGCACGGTGTGGCCGAGGTCAGCCCTGCCGATGCCTTGAGCCTGTACGAGCGCAACTGGCGGCATGTCGATCAGACTCGACTCGAGCCGGCCGAACGCGAACTGGTGCAGGCCTTGATGGAACAGATCGGCAAAGGGCGACTGCTTGTTTGAGCGTGAGCACCACCGCCGGGTCGCCACCATTCTGGAAAATCTGGACGCGGCCGAACTGGCAGCCAATGCTTGCTTCTTCGGAGGAGGCACCGCCATGGCCTTGCGATACGGCGAGTACCGCGAATCGGTAGACATCGACTTCCTGGTCTCCAGCGTTGACGGCTACCGGCACTTGCGCGAGCGGCTGACCGGGGCCAGCGGCGTGCAGGCGCTGGCGAGGCCGGGGCGGGTGCTGCACCAGATGCGTGAGATGCGCGCGGACCAATACGGCATTCGCACCTTGGTGCGCGTGGACGGCATCGATATCAAGTTCGAGATCGTGCTGGAAGGCCGCATGACGTTGGAGGCCCCTGGCGCAGACGACTGCATCTGCGGTGTGACCACGCTCACGCCGCTGGACATGGCCACGAGCAAACTTTTGGCCAACTCGGACCGTTGGCATGACGACGCCGTGCTCAGCCGTGACCTGATCGATCTGGCCATGATGGCGCCGCCGAAAAAGTTGTTGCACTTGGCGATCTGCAAGGCCGAAGTAGCTTATGGCGACAGTGTGGCTACCGATCTGGCCAAGGCCATTCAAAACCTGCGCGACCGCCCACATCGGCTGGACCACTGCATGCAGGCGATGCGCATGACCACGGTGTCGAAAGCGGTGTTGTGGGCACGAATCAGGGCCTTATCGCGCTGATGACCCTGCTCGCCGTTTTACCCACGTTCAAACACGACCCGACTTCCGTCGCCCCATCGGGCATTCCCGTTTGACGGGTGCCGCGCGTTTTGCTCTGATCGGAAACTCCCGGCGAGTGCTCGCTTCGAGCCCACCCGGCCAGCTGACCCGCCGGCCTCCGAAGCCATCAACCACCCGACCGATGCTTGTTTTCATCCTCCGTCGCCTTGCCCAAGCCGTGATCGTGATGCTCACGGTCGCGTTCATCGCGTTCATGCTGTTTCAGTACGTCGGCGACCCGGTGACCAACATCCTGGGCCAAGATGCGACGCCCGAGCAGCGCGCGCAGTTGCGTGTCGACCTCGGTCTCGACAAACCCTTCCCGGTGCAGTTCGCCCGCTTCATCGGCAAGGCGGTGCAAGGCGAATTCGGCCTGAGCTTGCGGCAAGGGAGGCTGGTTTCGTCGCTGATCGCCGAGCGCCTGCCGGCGACGCTGGAGCTGGCGTTGTGCGCCGCCTTCCTCGCGCTCGCGCTCGGCATCCCGATGGGCGTGTACGCGGCTCTGCGGCGTGGCAGCTTCTTGTCGCAGGCGTTGATGACGGTCTCGCTGGTCGGCGTTTCGCTGCCGGTGTTCCTGATCGGCATCCTGCTGATCCTGGTGTTCGCGGTTACCTTCAAGTGGCTGCCGAGCTTCGGGCGCGGCGAGGTCACGATGCTCGGCCACTGGAGCACCGGCTTTCTCACCGTCGATGGCTGGAAGCACCTGATCCTGCCGACGATCACGCTGGCGGTGTTTCAGCTCACGCTGATCATGCGGCTGGTGCGCTCCGAAATGCTCGAGGTGCTGCGCGCCGACTACATCAGGTTCGCACGTGCCCGCGGTCTGCCGAACCGCGCCGTCTATTTCGGCCATGCGCTGCGCAACACGCTGGTGCCGGTGATCACGATCACCGGGCTGCAGCTCGGCGGATTGATCGCGTTCGCGATCATCACCGAGACGGTGTTCCAGTGGCCCGGCATGGGCCTGCTGTTCATCCAGGCCGTGACCTTCGCCGACATCCCGGTGATGGCGGCCTACCTGTGCCTGATCGCCCTGATCTTCGTCGCGATCAACCTCGCGGTCGACATGCTCTACTTCGTCGTCGACCCGCGGCTGCGCGCCGAGAAGTCGGCGGCGGGGCATTGACCACTTTTTTTCTCGATGTGCTTTCGATTCACTTTCGTCAGGAAACGACCATGAAGTTCAAAACGACTCTGTTGATCACCGCGCTCGCACTCGCCGCTGGCGCCGCGCAGGCCGTCACGCTGCGCGTGTCGAACCAGGGCGATGTGCAGTCGATGGATCCGCACTCGCTGAACGAATCGCTGCAGCTCAGCTTCATGGGCAACGTCTACGAGTCGCTCGTCGTGCGCGGCAAGGACATGACCGTCCAGCCGCTGCTGGCGACAAAGTGGTCGCAGACCTCGCCAACGGTGTGGCGCTTCGAGTTGCGCAAGGGCGTCAAGTTTCACGACGGCACGCCGTTCACCGCCGACGACGTGATCTTCAGCTTCACGCGCGCACGCGACGCCGGCAGCGACATGCGCGGCTACGTGGCGCCGATCAAGGAGGTGCGCAAGGTCAGCGACTCCGTGGTCGACATCGAAACGCTCACGCCGTTCCCGATCTTGCCCGACACGCTCACCGTGTTCGCGATGATGAGCAAAACCTGGTGCGAGCAAAACAAGGCCGAGCGCCCGGTGGATCGCCGCAAGGGCGTGGAGAACACCGCGAGCTTCAAGGCCAACGGCACCGGCCCGTTCCGCCTGAAAGAACGCCAGCCTTCGGTTCGCACGACGCTCGTGCGCAACTTCAA
>JANMWQ010000282.1:0-5474 GCA_031394085.1 Rhizobacter sp.
CCCGAGTTTCTGATGCAGACGCAGACCGGCCACGTGCTCGATCCGCAGCGCGTGCTTGTGGCGCTCGAGAGCAACCTCGGCGCCGCGCCGGCCGAACCGGCGCATGCCGCGGGCACGGTGCTGTCGATCGACCCGCAGGCGGCGAGCGCGGGCCGTGCACTGGCCGTGCCCGCCGATCTGGCGCTGCGGCCGCGTGCCGGCACCGGCGCGGCGCTGCTGATCTACAGCGCCCAATCGACGCCGTACCTGAACCGCCTGCACAACGGCACCGCGCGCACCGCGGCCTTCACGGCGGCATCCGGGCCGCGCTACCTGTCGATCAACAACGCGTTCGGCCGGCCGTGGATCGCAAACGCGCCGTTCGGCATGCGTGGCGCGGGCAGCGAGAGCGTTGTCGACCCCGATGGCGCGCCGCTCGCGAATGCGCCGAGCGACGCAGCCGGTGGCGTGTTCGTCGGCACCGAGACGCCGCGCGAGAGCGTGCAGAAGGCGATGCGCACCGGCCTGTTCGCCACGCTGTTCAACAGCGAGCCCAGCGCGCAGTTGACGCCCGGCACCATCGGTCACGGCGCCTACGGCACGGCGCTGCTCGGCGCCTCGCCCGATGGCAGCGGTTTCGCGGTGTTCGCGGTCGTGACCGGCGAGGGCGCGATCGTGCAGGCGCATGTGCAGGACGGCGTCGACGGCCTCGCGCCGCCCGGCACGATCGCGGTCGGCCCGGAAGACCCGGGCGTCATCGGCATCGCCTTCAAATGGAACCCGCGCCGCGTGTTGTACGTGGCCGATGCGCAGCGCGACCGCATCGTGCTGGCTCACCTCGGCGACGACACGCGCCACTTCACGCTGCAGCGGCTGAGCCACATCGAATCGGGCTGGCTGCACCGGCCGGTCGATCTGGCGGCGGCGGTGCCGGAGATCGCCAACCCGCGATTCGCGAGCCACACGACGCTGGCCGGTGGCTCCGATCTCTACGTCGTGAACCGCGGCGACGGCACGCTGCTGCGCATGGACCAAGACGGCCGTGTGCTCGCACGCGCAGAGATCGAGTTCCCCGGCGAAGGCCGCATCGGCGCGGACCGGCTGCGTGCGATCGCGGTCTCGGCCGATGCGCAGCGGCTGTGGCTGGTGGCGCAAAGCGCACCGGGTCACGACGCCGGCGTCGACAGCCTGTTGATCGAGGTGAGCGCCTTCGACGGCAGCGGCGCGTTCGCTGCGCCCGTCACGCCGACCTTGCCCGCGCTGCCCGCGATACCACCCGATGTGTTGAACCATGCCGCCGCGGGTGCGACCCTGTTCACGACCGAGTTCACGCCGCGCACCGGCCTCGGGCCGCTGTTCAACGCGAACTCGTGCATGGCGTGTCACCCCGGGCCTGGTGGCAACAGCGCGCAAGAGCGGCACTTCGCCCGGCGCGTGGCGCGCATGGACCCGGTGACCTCGCGCATCCTGCCGATCGACGGGCGCAACAGCGTGACGGCGGCGCGCTTCTCGGCGCCTGTCTCGGCGCCCGTGCACGACCAGCCTGATGCGCCCGCGGCCGGCCTGCCGCGCGGCGCCAACGTGGTCTCGCTGCGCATGCCGCTGTCGCTGTTCGGCATCGGCCGCATCGACGACATCCCCGACGAAGTCATCGCGGCGCAGGCCGTCGGCAAGGGCGACGGCATCAAGGGCCGCGTGAATCGCGTGGTGTCGGCCGACGGCCAAACGCGCGTCGGCCGCTACGGCTGGAAGGCGGACGTTGCGGCGCTCGACGCGATGGTGGCCGAAGCCTTCGCGAACGAAATGGGCATGCGCGATGCCGAGGCAGTGCCTTCGGTCACCGCGTTCGTGCGCACGCTGGCGCGCCCCGCGCCCGCGCTGGAAAGCAGGCGATGAAGGCGACGCTGGCGGCAGCGCGCGGCGCCATCGCCGCACCCGGCGCATGGGTCAGCGCCCGCTGCGGCGCGTGGCTCGCGGTATGGAAGGCCCGGCTGCCCGGCATCGCGGTCGCGGCCGCGCTGGCGCTCGCCGCGGGCTGGATCGCCGGTGGCCTGGGCGACCCGCTCGCGCGCAACCCGGTGCTGGTGGCGATGCTCTTCGGCCTGCTGCTCGGCAGCTGCTTCGCGTGCCCGCCCGCGCTGCGCCCAGGGCTCGATTTCACGAAGCGTCAGTTGCTTCGCCTGGGCGTGATGCTGCTCGGCTTTCGCATCACGCTCGCGCTACTCGCCGACCTCGGCGCACTGCCGATCGCGATCGCGGCGATCGAGCTGACGGTGGTGCTCGTGGTCGTGCGCGTGATTGCGATGCGCGTGTTCAAACTCGATCCGAGCCTCGCGCTGCTGATCGCGGTCGGTGCCGCGGTCTGCGGTGCCGCGGCGATTCTTTCGGTCGCGTCGATGACGCGGGCTCGCGAGCAGCATGCCGGCTTCGCGATCACGCTCATCACCGTCGCCGGCACGGTCGCGCTGCTGCTGTACCCGGTCGCGTTCATGGCCGGCTGGATGCCGGGGCTCGACGACCGCGCCTTCGGCGTCGTGGTGGGCGCAAGCATCTTCGAGCTGGCGCAGGTGTACGGCGCCTCGTACGCAGTCTCCGAGGGCGCGCTGAACGCCGCCACGCTGGTCAAGCTGAGCAAGGTCGTGATGCTGATCCCGCTGCTCGTGGTGATCGCGGCGATGCGCGCGCGGGCTTCGCGACAGGGGCCGAGCGTCAGCAGCGATGCGCGCATTCCGGTGCCGTGGTTCGTGGTCGGCTTCGTCGCCGTGGTGCTCTTCAACTCGGCGATCACGGTGCACCCGCAAGTGCGCCAGCTGATCCTGGCGGGCGACCAGTTCCTGTTCTTGATGGTCATGGTCGCGCTCGGCCTGACGACGCCGGTGGCGCGGTTGCGCGAAGCGGGCGGGGCGTGGCGTTTGATCGGCACGGGGCTGGCGGCGTTGCTGGTGTCGGCGGCGGGTGCGTATGCGCTGGTGGCTGTGTCGTCGTCGTTCGCCGGATCGGCATCGTTCACGGCGCCAGCGACCACCGCGAATTCAGGCGTGCCACGCGACGAAAGCAACAACGCCAGCCTCGCCACCGCCGACGGCCGCGCCTTCACGGCGGTCGGCTGCGCGAAGTGCCACGTGCCGTCGTTGCGTGGTCGCTCGGGCGACGTGCTGCTGTACTCCGACCTGCTGCTGCACGACATGGGCCCGGCGCTCGACGACAAGATCGTCCAGGGCGATGCGAACGGCGCGGACTGGCGCACCACGCCGCTGATCGAGTTGCGCCTGCGCGAGCGTTTTTTGCACGACGGCCGCGCCGCCTCGCTGCGCGAAGCGATCCTCGCGCACGGCGGCGAGGCCGAGGTCGTGAGGCGCCGTTTCTTCGCGCTGGACGATGCCGACCAGCAAGCCATCTATCGCTTTCTCGCGAGTCTGTGAGCGCATGACGCGCGCGGCCGTTCGCATGACAACGATGGGCCCGTCGCCACGTGCCGAGAAACCCGTGCGCTACCATCCGGCGCGTCGGGTCTCGCAGTTCCGCAGGTGTCATGGGTCAGGTCACGTCTCTCCTCTCGGCCATCGGTCAGGGTGAGCCCGAAGCGCTCGGGCAGTTGTACGCGTTGCTGTACCCGGAGTTGCGCCGCCTGGCCCATTCCCGGGTGCGTCGCAGCGGCGACATGACGCTGCTCGACACGACCTCGCTGGTGCACGAGTCGTATCTGCGTTTCGAGAAGTCGGGCGCGTTGAAGATTGGCGACCGCGCCCAGTTCATGGCGTATGCGGCGCAGGTGATGCGCTCGGTCGTCGTCGACGGCGTGCGCCGGCGCCAGAGCGAGCGGCGCGGCGGTGATGCGGTGCATGTCGAGTTCATCGAAGAGCACGCAGTCGCGGCCGCCGACCCGCGCGACGACGAGGTGATGCGCGTGCACGAGTCGCTCGAAGAACTCGCGGCGATCGACGCGCGGCTCGTGCAGGTGGTCGAGATGCGCTACTTCGCCGGCATGACCGAGGCCGAGATCGCCGAGGTGCTCGGCGTGACCGTGCGCACTGTCGCCCGCGACTGGGAAAAAGCGCGGCTGTTCCTGCATGCCAGCCTCCGCTGACGCAGGCGGCGCGCTGCCGCCGCTCGTTGCGCCCATCGCCGCGCCGCTCGCCTCCCCCGGCGAGTGGCGCGAGATCTTCGCGCTGCTCGACACTGCGCTCGAACTCGACCCGGCCGCGCGCACCGACTGGCTCGCCGCGCTCGGGCCCGCGCACGCGCACCTCTCGCCGATGCTCGCGCACCTGCTGCACGCGAACGCCCAGGTCGCGACCGACGACTTCCTGCAGTCGCCGCCCGCGTTCGCGCTGTTCGACGTGGCGCCGCGTGCGTCGCTGGCGGAATTGAAGGCCGGCGCGCGGGTCGGCGCGTACCGGTTGCTGCGCGAGGTCGGGCAGGGCGGCATGGCGAGCGTGTGGCTGGCCGAACGTGCCGATGGGCTGCTCGAACGCCGCGTTGCGCTGAAGCTGCCGCACGCGAGCTGGGGTGCGGCGAGCCTGGCCGATCGCATGGCACGCGAGCGCAACATCCTCGCCTCGCTCACGCACCCGAACATCGCGCGGCTTTTCGATGCAGGCCTCGCCGACGACGGCCGGCCGTTCATCGCGCTCGAGTACGTGGAAGGCGAGGCGATCGACCTGCATGCCGCGGCGCAAGGGCTGACGGTGCGCGCGCGCGTCGCGCTCGCCGTGCAGGTGGCGCGCGCCGTGGCGCACGCGCATGCGCAGCTCGTGGTGCACCGCGACCTGAAGCCGTCGAACATCCTGGTCGATGCGGCGGGCCAGGCGCATTTGCTCGATTTCGGCATCGCCAAGCTCGTCGATCCGCTGCCGATCGACGGCGTCGACACGCCTGACGCCACGCCCGACGCCACGCAAGCCGCCGGCCGCGCGCTGACGCCCGACTACGCCTCGCCGGAGCAAATTCGTGGCGACGCGATCGGCACCGCGTCCGACATCTATTCGCTCGGCGTCGTGGCGTTCGAGTTGCTCGCCGGCGCGCGACCGTACCGGCTCGACAAGGCCCTCGGCGCCGTCGCGCTGGCCGGGGCGATCGAGCGCGATCGGGTGCCGCGTGCGAGCGAGGCGGCGAGCGATCCGGTGGTCAAGCGCCAGCTCGCGGGCGACCTCGACGCGATCCTCGCGCGTGCGCTCGCGAAGCCGAGCGCCGAGCGCTACGCGACGATGGCCGCGTTCGCCGACGACCTCGAGCGCCACCTGCGCGGCGAGCCCGTCAAGGCGCGGCCCGATGGCTGGTGGTACCCCACCGAGCGCTGGGTGCGGCGCCACAAGATGGAGGCCGCGGTCTTTGTGGCGATCGTGATCGCGGTGCCGGCCGGCGCGGCAGCGCAAGCGGCGGTGCTGGTGGCGATCGGCGCAGGTGCGGCCGTTGCGCTGTGGCAGATGCGTGTGGCGCGCGGCCAAGCGCAGGCAGCCCGCGACGCAGCGGCGCGCGCGGAGCAGGTGAAGGAT
>JANMWQ010000292.1:0-1601 GCA_031394085.1 Rhizobacter sp.
CCGAGCATCGTGCAGCAAATCTACGGGCCGGTGCGCGAGCTCGACGTGATCGCGCTCGAACCCGAACTGGAGCGCCTCGTCACGCAGGCGCTCAACTCGCCGCACGGCGCCGCGCTCGACCCGGGCGTGGCCGAAACCCTTGCCAAGAGCGCCGCCGAATCCGCCAAGCGCCAGGAAGACCTGGGCCACCCGGCCTGCCTCTTGGTGCCCGACATGATCCGCGCCCCGATGGCGCGGTTGCTGAAACGCGCGGCACCCCGCCTGCGCGTGCTCGGCCACTCTGAAATTCCCGAGACACATTCGATCCGCATCGGTTCGATCATTGGAGCCCACTCATGAACGTTCGTCGCTTTACCGCTCGCACCTCGCGCGATGCACTCGTTCTGGTGCGGCAGGCGCTCGGCGAAGACGCGGTCGTGCTGTCGACCAAGCCCAGCGTCGACGGCGTCGAGGTGCTCGCGATGGCCCCCGAAGGGATGAAACAGATCGAGCGCATGGCAGCCCAGCCCAGTGCTCCCGCGACCCTCAGCGCCAAGAACGGGCTCGGCCGCAGCGCCGCGCCTGCCGAGCCGGCGGCCGAATCGCAGAGCGAGGTCGATCGCGACGTGGCCCAGCTCTCGATGAGCACGCTGTCGTTTCAAGATTACGTGCGCGACCGCATGCTGCGCCGCCGCCAGGCCGCGATGGCGCCTGTTGCGCCAACGCCGGTTCGCGAAGAACCGCGTGGCGCGACGCTCGCCGCCGACCGCGCCAGCGTGCTCGAACAGCGCATGAGCGCGCCGGGCCGCCCCAAGGGCGAATACCGGAGTGCGCAGCACGAAGGCACCCAGTTGAGCGCGCCGGCGGCGCCGCTGCTGCGCGAGCCCGCCAGCACGGCCTCCGCGACCCACACGCCCGCGCTCGCCGACGCTCAGCATGCCGCGTCGGCCAGCCACGCGAACGCGCGCCGCGACCAGGAAGACATGATGAGCGAGTTGCGCTCGATGAAAGGCCTGATCGAAGAACGCTTCGGCGCGCTCGCCTTCATGGAAAAGCTCAACCGCCAGCCCGCGCAGGCGCGGCTCACGCAGAAGCTGCTCGATTGCGGCTTCTCGCCCGCGCTGATTCGCAAGATCGGTGACAGCCTGCCGATGGACGTGGCCGATGAATCCCATTGGGCGGCCGGCGTGCTCGAACGCAACCTGCTGACATCAGAAGCCGAAGCGCCGCTCGAAGACCAGGGCGGCGTCTACGCGCTCGTCGGTGCCACGGGCGTCGGCAAGACCACCACCACCGCGAAGATCGCCGCCGCGTTCGCTGCCAAATACGGCGCGAGCAACCTCGGCCTGATCACGCTCGATGCCTACCGCATCGGCGCGCACGAGCAGCTGCGCGCCTATGGCCGCATCCTCGGCGTGCCGGTCCACACCGCGCATGACCGCGCCTCGCTCGAAGACCTGCTGGAGTTGCTCGCGGCCAAGAAGATGGTGCTGATCGACACCGCCGGCATGGCGCAGCGCGACGCCCGCACCCGCGAGCTGCTCGACATGCTCAGCCACCGCTCGATCAAGAAGCTGCTGGTGATCAACGCGGCCTCGCAGGGCGAGACCATCGAAGACGTG
>JANMWQ010000337.1:0-1835 GCA_031394085.1 Rhizobacter sp.
CCCAGACCGCCGAGCGTGGCCTGGCCCTCGGCGCCGATGTTGAACAGGCCGCCGTGCGACGCGAGCGCGACCGCCAGGCCGGTGAAGATGAAGCTGGTGGTGTAGTACAGCGTGTACGAGAGCCCGCGCTCGGTGCCGAACGCACCGCGCGCCAGCATCGTCATCACGTCGAGCGGGTTCTGGCCGATCAGCGCGACGACGAGCGCGGCCACCAGCAGCGCGAGCGCCAAGTTGACGATCGGCAGCAAGACCACGTCGGCCCATCTCGGCAATGCCTGCGCGCTCACGAAACGGCCCCTTCGGTCTCGGCCATCAGCAGCCCGACCTTCGCTTCGGTGCACGCGTTGATCGGCAGCTCGCCGGTGATGCGGCCTTCGTTCATCACCAGCACGCGGTCGGCGAGCGCGAGGATCTCGTCGAGCTCGCTCGACACCACCAGCAGCGCGCAGCCCGCGTCACGCAGCGCACGCAGTTGCGCGTGGATGAATTCGATCGCGCCGATGTCGACGCCGCGCGTCGGCTGGCCGACCAGCAGCACGGTCGGCGCCTGGCCGATTTCGCGCGCGAGCACGAGCTTTTGCTGGTTGCCGCCCGAGAACTTCGCGCTGCCGAGATCGGGGTTGCGCGGGCGCACGTCGAAGCGCTGCATCAGCGCGGCGGTGGCCGCGCGCATCGCGCCGTGGCGCATCCAGCCGCGCGGGCTGCTGTAGGCGGGCAGTGCTTCGTAGCCGAGCACCGCCGTTTCCCAGGCCGCGAAGCCCATCACCATCGCGCGCGCCTGGCGGTCTTCGGGCACGTGCGCGAGACCGAGCGCGCGCGCGGTGCGCGGGTCGAGCCAGCGCGCGGGGCCGAAGGCTTCGCCTGCGATCGTCATGCGTCCTTCTTGCGGCGTGCGCAGGCCGGCCAGCACGTCGAGCAGTTCGCTCTGGCCGTTGCCCGCAACGCCGGCCACGCCGACGATCTCGCCGGCGCGCAGTCGGATGCTCACGCCGCGCAGCCGCACCACCTGCAGCGCATCGCGCACCGTCAGCCCGACGGCTTCGAGTGCGACGGCGCCGGGCGCGGCTGCAGCAATGCCTTGCCGGCCCATGTTGACCTGGCGGCCGACCATCGCCTCGGCCAGACCCTGGATCGACGCCTCGGCAATCGTGGTCTCGTGCACCACGCGGCCGCCGCGCATCACGGTGACGCGGTCGCACAGCCGCATCACTTCCTTCAGCTTGTGGGTGATCAGGATGAGGGTCTTGCCCTGCGCGCGCAGCCGGGCCAGCACCTTGAAAAGCGCCTCGGTTTCCTGCGGCGTCAGCACCGCGGTCGGCTCGTCGAGGATCAGGATCTTCGCGCCGCGGTGCAGCGCCTTCAGAATCTCGAGCCGCTGCCGATCACCGACCGTGAGCTCACCGACGAGCGCATCGAGGTCGACGCGCAACCCGGTCGAGGCCATCAGTTCGTTCAGGCCTCGGCGCACGACCGCGTCCGAGCGCTTGAGCAGCACGTGCGGTTCCGCGCCGAGCATCACGTTGTCGATCGCACTCAGCGTCTCGACCAGCATGAAGTGCTGGTGCACCATGCCGAGCCCGAGCGCGATCGCCTCGAAGGCGTTGCGGATGCGCACCGGCGCACCGTTGACTTCGATGCGGCCGCCATCGGCGCCGACAAGGCCGTAGAGCACCGACATCAACGTGCTTTTGCCCGCACCGTTCTCGCCGACCAGGCCGTGCACGCTGCCGCGCATCACGCTCAGGTTCACGTCGGCGTTCGCCTGCACGCTGCCGAAGCGCTTGTCGATGCCGGTCATGCGCACCGCGAATGCGGGTGCGGGTGCTGCAGAAGCG
>JANMWQ010000380.1:0-3832 GCA_031394085.1 Rhizobacter sp.
ACCGGGCTGGTCGAACAGATTTTGATGTTCACCGCCGGCGGCGACTATTCGGCCACGCCCAAACTCAAGGCCATGTGTAGTTGCACCGACCACGGCCACCAGGCGGTGCGCGACGCGATCCGCGAACGGCACCTGCTGACCATCGCCGAGGTTTACGCGCAGCTGAACTGGCGCACCCCGAACGGCTGCGCGAGCTGCCGCCCGGCCGTCAATTACTACCTGATCAGCACCTGGCCGAAGGAGGCGAAGGACGACCCGCAAAGCCACTTCATCAACGAACGCAGCCACGCCAACATACAGAAAGACGGCAGCTACAGCGTGATTCCGCGCATGTGGGGCGGCACGACCAATTCGAGCGAGCTGCGCCGCATCGCCGACGTGGTCGACAAGTACGCGATCCCGACCGTCAAGGTCACCGGCGGCCAGCGCATCGACCTGCTCGGTGTGAAGAAGGAAGATTTGCCCGCCGTCTGGAAGGACCTCGGCATGCCGTCGGGCCACGCCTACGGCAAGACGCTGCGCACCGTGAAGACATGCGTGGGCAGCGAGTGGTGCCGCTTCGGCACGCAAGACAGCACCGCCCTCGGCATCGAACTCGAACGCGTGCTGTGGCGCATGTACGCACCGCACAAGGTCAAGCTCGCGGTCAGCGGTTGCCCGCGCAACTGCGCCGAATCGGGCATCAAGGATGTCGGCGTGATCGGTGTCGATTCCGGCTGGGAAATCTACGTCGGTGGCAACGGCGGCATCAAGACCGATGTGGCGCAGTTCCTCGTCAAGCTAAAGACCGGCGCCGAGGTGATCGAGTACGCCGGCGCGTTCCTGCAGCTGTACCGCGAAGAAGGCTGGTACCTCGAGCGCACCGTGCACTACATCAGCCGAGTCGGGCTCGATCACGTGAAGGCGCGCATCCTGAACGACGCCGAAGGCCGCCGCGCGCTGCACGCCAAGCTGCTGTTCTCGCTCGACGGTGAACCCGATCCGTGGTTCGAGTTCGAGAAGGCGGGTGTCGATGCGCGTCAGTTCGAGCCGCTGGGAGCTGTTTTGTGAGCGACTGGAGAGCGATCTGCAAGGTCGACGAGATTCCCGTGCTCGGCGCGCGCCGCCTGCCGCGCAAGATGGGCGGCGATGTGGCGATCTTCCGCAACGCCGAAGACAAAATCTTCGCGCTGCTCGACAGTTGCCCGCACAAGGGCGGGCCGCTGAGCCAGGGCATCGTGTTCGGCGAAAGCGTCGCCTGCCCGCTGCACAACTGGACCATCGGGTTGGACGATGGGTGCGCGCGGTCTCCGGATGAAGGCTGCACGCCGCGGTTCGCGGTAAAGGTGGAGGGTGGGGTCGTTCATCTGGATCTGGAGGAGCTGAACAGCGTCGCGTTGCGCGAGGTGACTTCGGCGGCTTAGCAATGTTTCTCGACTCTTCGGGACGATCTGAGCGCGCATGGCCGCAGGCGGGTGGGCGCGGGCGGTCAGCGGAAGCGGTCGCCGCTGCGCGACGACTGCTCTGCGGTGCTCGGTCCGATGGCCCGCCGCAGAACTCGCTGCGTTCGCTTCGCTCACTGCGCTCTAACAGCCGCGGCGAGTCAGATGTTGATGCGCGCTGCGCGCGCGGCCATCAGCCCTGCGCTCCTCGACGCCTCCCATGCCCGCCCACGCCCACCCGCCCGCGGCCATGCGGGAGCCGCAGCCTCTTCTCAACGACCGCCCCGCCCTTGCCGCTCGATCGTCGAACGCCAACATGAGCGCCCCAACAAGCGAAACCAAGTCGACCTGCCCGTACTGCGGCGTCGGCTGCGGCGTGATCATCGAATCGACGAACAATCAAATCACCGGCGTGCGGGGCGACCCTGATCACCCGGCGAACTTCGGTCGGCTCTGCACCAAGGGCAGCACGCTGCACCTGACCGCGACCCGCACGATCTCGATGCAGACGCGCCTGCTGCAGCCGCAACTGCGCAAGGCGCGGGATGAGCCACGCGCCGTCGTCGACTGGAACACCGCGCTCGACACCGCCGCCGATCGCTTCGCAAGCATCGTGCAAACCCACGGCCCCGATGCCGTCGGCTTCTACCTCTCGGGCCAGCTACTGACCGAGGACTACTACGTCTTTAACAAGCTCGCCAAGGGTTTGATCGGCACCAACAACGTCGACACCAACTCGCGGCTGTGCATGAGCAGCGCGGTCGCCGGCTACAAGCAAGCGTTCGGTGCCGATGCGCCACCGGCCTGCTTCGACGACCTGAACTCGGCCGAGACGCTGTTCATCGTCGGCTCGAACACCGCGTTCGCGCACCCGATCCTGTACCGCCGCATCGAAGACGCGAAGCGCGCGAACCCGGCGCTGCGCACGATCGTCGTCGACCCGCGGCGCACCGAGACAGCCGATGCCGCCGACCTGTTCCTGCAGATCCTGCCCGGCACCGATGTGGCGCTTTGCAACGGCATGCTGCACGTGATGCTCTGGGAAGGCTGGCTCGACACGGCCTACATCGCCGCGCACACCCACGGCTTCGAGGCGCTGAAGACGCGGGTGCGCGACTTCACGCCGAAAGACGTGGCGCAGCTCTGCGGCATCCGCGAGGCCGATCTGCTGCAGGCTGCCCGCTGGTTCGCCGGTCTCGACGCGCCAGGCGCAGCGCGCAAGCCCGTTCTGTCGCTGTACTGCCAGGGCCTGAACCAGAGCAGCAGCGGCACGGCGAAGAACGCCGCGCTCATCAACCTGCACCTCGCGACCGGGCAGATCGGCAAACCCGGCGCCGGCCCGTTCTCGCTCACCGGCCAGCCGAACGCGATGGGCGGGCGCGAGGTCGGTGGCCTGGCCAACCTGCTGAGCGCGCACCGCGATCTGGCGAACGCCGAACACCGCGCCGAAGTGGCGCGGCTGTGGAGCGTGGCCGACGTGCCGGCCAAGCCCGGCAAGACCGCCATCGAGATGTTCGAGGCTGTGGCCGACGGCGAGATCCGTGCACTCTGGATCGCTTGCACCAACCCCGCGCAATCGATGCCCGATGTGTCGGCGGTGCGGCGCGCGCTCGAGGTCGCCGAGTTCGTCGTCGTGCAAGAGGCCTTCGCCACGACGGCCACCTGTGGCTACGCCGACCTGCTGCTGCCCGCATCGACCTGGGGCGAGAAAGACGGCACCGTCACCAACAGCGAGCGCCGCATCAGCCGTGTGCGCTCGGCGATGCCCGCGGTCGGCGAGGCACGTGACGACTGGCACATCGCAGCCGATTTCGCACGGCGGCTCGCTGCCCGCCTGCACCCCGAGCACGCGAGCGGCTTCGCTTACGCCACGCCCGAATCGGTCTGGAACGAGCACCGCGAATCGACCCGCGGACGCGATCTCGACATCACCGGCCTGAGCTACGCCGCGCTCGACACCAGCCCGCAGCAATGGCCGTTCCCCGAAGGCGCTTCGAGCGGCCGCGCGCGGCTCTACGAAGACGGCATCTTCCCGACCGACGACGGCCGCGCCCGGTTCGTCGACACGCCTTACGTCAAGCTTGCCGAGCCGCGCGACGTGCGCTACCCGTTTTCGCTCAACACCGGCCGCCTGCGCGACCAGTGGCACGGCATGAGCCGCACCGGCACGATCGGCCGGCTGTTCGGCCATGTGCCGGAGCCGGCGATCGAGATGCACGGGCAGGACATGCAGCGCCTCGCGCTGGCCGACGGCGACCTGGTGCACGTCACCTCGCGGCGCGGCTCGATCGTGCTGCCGGCGAAGGCGAGCGAGCAGCAAGGGCTGGCGCAGGCCTTCATCGCGATGCACTGGGGCGACGAGTTTCTGTCGGGCAGCACCTCGATCGGCGAACGCGCCGCCGGCGTCAATG
>JANMWQ010000397.1:0-4558 GCA_031394085.1 Rhizobacter sp.
TCGCCGGATCGCTCTACGCGATGTTCGCCGGCTTCTACTACTGGGCGCCCAAGTGGACCGGCGTGATGTACAACGAGACCCGCGGCAAGTGGCACTTCTGGCTCTCGCTGGTGTTCTTCAACGTCACCTTCTTTCCGATGCACTTTCTCGGGCTCGCCGGCATGCCGCGTCGCTATGCCGACTACCCGATGCAGTTCGCCGACTTCAACATGCTCGCCTCGATCGGTGCCTTCGGCTTCGGCCTGACGCAGGTCTGGTTCTTCTTCTTCATCGTGCTGCCCTGCATGCGCGGCAAGGGCGAGCCGGCGCCGCAGCAGCCGTGGGAAGGCGCCGAGGGCCTCGAGTGGGAAGTGCCGTCGCCGGCGCCGTTCCATACCTTCGAGACGCCGCCGCACCTGAACGCGTCGGCCACCAAGATCATCCCGGCCCCCGCTGGCGCGCATTGAGATGACGCCCGAGCAGAAAAAGAGCAACCAGCGCCTGGGCTGGACCCTCGGCGGGATCGCCATCGCGATCTTCGTCGGCTTCGTCGCGAAGAGCGTCTTCATCGGGATGTGAGCGCGCACGCGACTCACCGATCCGCCTCTGTCGATGTCCGACCCCACCCCGAACCCGCCCGAACCCGACGCCGCGCTGCGCCGCGACAACCGTCGCATGCTCGGCAAGCTCGTGGTCGTGGCCGCGGCGATGGCCGGTTTCGGCTATGCGCTGGTGCCGATCTACAACACGATTTGCACCGCGCTCGGCATCAACGTGCTGTCGCTGGCCGAGATCGGCGTGCAAGGCGGCAAACGCGGTGACTACGCGAAGAACACCCAGATCGACACCAGCCGCACGATCACGATCGAGTTCGATGCGAACTCGCGCGGCCCGTGGGAGTTCGCCCCCGAGAAGCGCTCGGTGCAAGTTCATCCGGGTGAGTTGACGACGGTGATGTACACCTTCAAGAACGTGCAGAGCCGCACCATGGCCGCACAGGCGATCCCGAGCTACGCGCCGATGCAGGCGATGCCGTATTTCAACAAGCTCGAATGCTTTTGCTTCAATGAGTACACGCTGCAGGCGGGTGAAGAAAAGAAGTGGCCGGTCGTGTTCGTGATCGATCCGAAGCTCTCCAAAGACGACAAGACAATCACCTTGTCGTACACCTTCTTCGAAGTCGGTGGCCGCGTGCCGCCGGAGCCGGCATGAGTGGCGGACTCAAGGAAGCGGTGCGTCGCAAGGGATCGTTCCTCAACACGATGAAGGCGGTCGCGTGGTCGTTCTTCGGCGTGCGCAAGCGCAGCGACTACCAAAAAGACCTGGACCAGTTGAACCCGGTGCACATCGTCATCGCCGGCGTGATCGGTGCGGTGCTGCTCATCACCCTGCTGCTGCTGCTGGTCAATTGGGTGCTGGCCAGCGGTGTAGCGACCTAAGCTTCGCGGCATTCACACAGATTCGAACACGAGAATTTCAGGAGAAAAAATGTCGGCTGCGGCACCTCACGGGCAAACGCCTTACTACTTCGTCCCGGCACCTTCGCGGCACCCGGTGCTGGCTTCGACCGGCCTGTTGTTCGTGATCTTCGGCGCGAGCCAGTGGATCAACGACCACGAGTGGGGCATGTACTCGTTGATCGCCGGTTTTGCGCTGTGGACCTTCGTTTTGCAGCAGTGGTTTCGCGAATCCATCGGCGAGAGCGAGAGTGGTCTGTACAGCGACAAGATCGACGTCTCGTTCCGCTGGAGCATGAGCTGGTTCATCTTCTCGGAGGTGATGTTCTTCGCGGCGTTCTTCGGCGCACTCTGGTGGACGCGCATGCATGCGCTGCCGAACCTCGGCAGCCTCGAGAACGCAGTGCTGTGGCCCGACTTCCGCGCCATCTGGCCGAGTTCGGGCGTCGGCATGACCGGCTCGCCTGGCAGCATCGTCGACCCCTTCACGACGATGGGCCCGTGGCCGATCCCGACCGTCAACACGCTGCTGCTGCTGACCTCGGGCGTGACGCTCACGGTCGCGCACCACGCGCTGGTCGCGAACCACCGCATGCGCTGCATCGCCTTCATGTGGCTGACCGTGGCGCTCGGCGCCACTTTCCTCGGCTTCCAGGTCTACGAGTACTTCCACGCGTACACCGAGCTGAACCTCAAGCTTTCTTCGGGCGCCTACGGTTCGACCTTCTACATGCTGACCGGCTTCCACGGTTTTCACGTGTTCGTCGGTACGCTGATGCTGCTGTTCATCACGATCCGCCTGATGAAGGGCCACTTCACGCCGCAGCGCCATTTCGGATTCGAGGGCGCGGCCTGGTACTGGCACTTCGTCGACGTGGTCTGGCTCGGCCTCTACATCGTCGTGTACTGGCTCTGACGAATCAGGCGCCACAAAAGACAAAACGCCGCTGAACGCGGCGTTTGTTTTTGGGTCGATCACTTGCCCAGCGGCATCCCGGTGGGCTGGATCCTGCCGGCCCACCAACTGTACAGCACGCATGCGAACAACAGCACCGACAACCCGACCCGCACCGCGAGCGCGCGCATCATGTTGCCGCTTTTCGGCTTGCCATCGCGGCCGTCGCGCAGCATGAACACGCCGGCCATCGTCAGCGCGCCGAGGATGCCGACAAAGGCGAATCCAATGATGTATTTCATGGGACTCGATTATCCGCTGCCTGGCGCGCGATGGCATTGAGCGCACGAGCGCGCACCGCGGTGATCGCGGTCGCCGCATTGATCGGTGTGGCCCTCACCGCCAACCTCGGCGCGTGGCAGCTGCGCCGCGCCGCGCAGAAGATCGCGCTGCAGGACGCGCTCGAATCGCGCGCGAAGCTGACTGCGCTGACCGCTCCCGAGCTGGCACGCACGCCGGAGCAGGTCGAGCCGCAGCACTACCGCCCGGTGCAGCTGCGCGGTCAATGGCTGCCGCGGCGCAATGTCTTCCTCGAGAACCGGCAGATGAACGGCCGGGTCGGCTTCTACCTCGTCACGCCGTTGCAGATCGAGGGCCGACCCGAGGTGGTGCTGGTGCAGCGCGGCTTCGTGCCGCGCGACCTGCGTGATCGCACCTTGTTGCCGGCGATCGTCACGCCGGCCGGCACGGTCGAGGTCGATGGCCACATCGCACCAAAGCCGTCGCGGTTGTACGAGTTCGCGCCGTCGACGAGCGGGCTGATCCGGCAGAATCTGGATCTCGGCGAATTCGCGCTCGAGACCGGTTTGCCGCTCGCTCCGTTGTCGGTGTTGCAGGCCGACTCCGCAGGCAACGCGGGCGACGGCCTGCTGCGTCAATGGCCGCGCCCCGCGGTCGATGTTCAAAAGCACTACGGCTACGCGTTCCAGTGGTTCGCGCTGAGTGCGCTGATGGCAGGTTTGTATGTCTGGTTTCAACTCGTCCGGCCCCGCTGGAAACGCGATGTCCGAACGTGATTCGCCGCTGAGCTTCACGGTGCATTCGGTGCCGCCGCCGACCCTCGGCGACGAAACCGTGCGACGCACCCAGAGCGGCCGCATGAAAATGCTGCTGGTGCTCGCGGTCTGCGCCGCACCGGTCATCGCCTCCTACTTCACCTACTTCGTGATTCGCCCCGAAGGCCGCACCAACTACAGCGAGCTGATCCGGCCGCAGGCGCCGATTCCGGCCGGTCTGCCGTTGACCGATCTGCAGGGCATCGCCGTGAAGGCCGAGTCGCTCAAGGGCCAGTGGCTGATGGTGGTGGTCTCGGCCGGGGCGTGCGACGCGGCCTGCGAAAAGCACCTCTGGGTGCAGCGCCAGTTGCGCGAAACCCTGGGCCGCGACAAAGACCGTGTCGACAAACTCTGGCTGATCGACGATGCGGGCCTACCGAAGCCGCAGGCGCTCGTCGGCGTCACGACCAACACCGATGCGACCGTGCTGCGCGTGCCGCGCGCTGCGCTCGCGGCGTGGCTGCAGCCGGCGCCGGGCCAGGCGCTCGAAGACCACATCTACATCGTCGACCCGCTCGGCAACTGGATGATGCGGGCGCCGCCGAACGCCGATCCGGCGAAGCTGAAGTCCGACGTGATCAAGCTGCTGCGCGCCTCTGCCGGCTGGGACAACGCGGGGCGCTGAAGGTGAGCACGATGACACCTGCAGCCTACGACCTCGCGCCGCTGCTTTCGATCCTCGCGTTCGGCGCGCTGCTCGCGCTGCTGCCGTTCGCCTGGGTCTGGCGGCGTGATCGCACCCAGGGCACAGCCGCGCGCCTGCGGGCGCTGACCGTGCTCACGCTCTTCCTGACCTTCGACCTGGTGCTGTTCGGCGCCTTCACGCGTTTGACCGATTCGGGCCTGGGCTGCCCCGACTGGCCCGGCTGCTACGCCAGCGCGAGCCCGCTCGGAGCCAACGCCGAGATCCTTGCGGCGCAGACCGCGCTGCCGGGCGGCCCGGTCACGCACGGCAAGGCCTGGATCGAGATGATCCACCGCTACCTCGCCACGGGGGTCGGCGCGCTCATCACCGTGCTCGCGGTGCTGAGCTGGCTCGCGGCGCGCCAGCAGAAGTTGCCGATCTCGCCGTGGTGGGCGACGGCCACGCTGGTGTGGGTGTGCGTGCAAGG
>JANMWQ010000417.1:0-4131 GCA_031394085.1 Rhizobacter sp.
TGCGTGAGAAAGCCGAGCGAGTGTTGAGAGCGCTCGAGCCGGTCGCTCACATAGGCGCGGTACGGCTCCATCGTCACGTTGTTGGCGGCGTCCAGGATCCACAGCACGCTGGCCGCGAACCACAGCGTCGGGCTGAACGGCATCGCCAGCAGGCCGAGGCTGCACAGCAACGCGCCGATCAGGAAGTACGGGGTGCGCCGGCCGTAGCGCGAGGTGGTGCGGTCGCTCATCGCGCCGATCACCGGCTGCACCAGCAGCCCGGTGATCGGCCCGGCGAGCCAGAGCAGCGGCAGCGTGGCCTCGTCGGCGCCGAGGTATTTGTAGATCGGGCTCATGTTGGCCTGCTGCAGGCCAAAGCTGAACTGGATGCCGAAGAACCCGACGTTCATGTTGACGATCTGCCAGATCGACAGATGCGGCTTGGGCGTCGGGTTCATGTGCCGGCCCTCGGTCAGAAGGTGTACTTCAGCGTCGCGCGCACCAGCCGGCCGTTGATCGAGCGGGCGGCGTGGCCGTCGCCCTCGACCTCGGTGTAGCCGAGCTGGTTGAACACGTTGTTGGCCGACAGCGCGACCGAGACCTTCGGCGTGAATTGGTAGCTGACGTAAGGGTTGACGACGGTGTAGCCCGGCATCGTGATCGTGTTGCCGTCGTCGCCGAACGACTTCGTCGTGCCGACGATGGCCGCGCCGATGTCGAGCGCGCCCACCGTGTAGCCCGGCGTCAACTGCCAGACGAAATCGGCCTGGCGGCGCGGCTTCTTGCCGACCGTGGTCGCGTCGTTCGAGTCGGTGATCTTCGCCTTCGTGTAGGTGCCGCCGCCAGCGATGTGGAAACCGCCGATGCGGTACGCCGCTTCGAGTTCGAGACCGTTGGCGCGGTAGCGATTAGACGTGAAGCTCTGCGTCGTGACCTCGTAGTTGCTCTCGTTGGTGCGCGCGTTGAAGACCGTCGCGAACAGGCTCACCGGCCCGCTGCGCCACTTCGCGCCGCCCTCGATCTGCTTGACGGTGTTGACCGAGATCGGCACCGAGCCGTCGAGCGGGTTGCCGTACAGCAGCCGGTCGGCGCTGAACGAGACGCCGTCGCTGCCGCGCACGAAGAACGACAAGTCGCGGTTCAGCGCATAGTTGGCGCCGACCGAGTACGAGGTGTGCGCGACCTTGTAGTTGACGTTCTGTTGCGTCGCCGGATCCCAGGTGCCCGAGGTTGCGCCGTCCTGCAGCGCGTAGCCGCTCGCCTTCTGGTCGTCGCGGCGCACGCTGGCGTCGAGGTTCAGGCCGCCGATCTCGTAGGTCGCGGCGACGAACGGTGCGGTCTGCGTGTACTGCACGTTCCAACTGCGGACGCAGCAGCCGCCGAAGGTCGTGAAGCCGGTGCCGACCGGCGCCGCGGTCGGGGCACCGGTGCTGCTGACGACCTGCGCGCCTTCGCCTTGCAGCGTCAGGTTGTAGCGGTTCCAGAACCAGGTCTCGGCGACGTTCTGCACGCCGTTGAACAGGCCCGCGACGACCGTCGCCTTGCCGCTGGCGCCGAGGTCGAACGCCTTGCTCACCTTGACCTCGTTGAAGAGGTTGTCGAAGTTGTCGAGCGAGGTGTTGAACAGCACACCGGTGAAGGTGTTCTTCGGGCCGGTCGCGGCGGTGCCGTCGTTGCCGTTGTTCGACGGGAACAGGCCGATGAAACGGCCCGAATTGAAAGCCTTGCGGATCTTCTCGTCGATGCGCCAGCCGCCGCCGAGGTCGAACGACGCTTCGCCGCCGATCGCGGTGCTCTTCACGTGCAGGCCGTCGTGGGCGTTGCTGGTGGTGAAGCCGCCGTCCTTGTTCAACGTCGAGTCGCGCGTCAGGCCCGGTGTGATGAAGAAGGCGGTGCGCGGGTCGATGCCGTCGATGCGGTTGATCTTGCCGTTGGTCACGGTCACCGGAACCGGCAGGAACGTCGGGGTGCGGTCATCGAGTGCCTTGAAGTTCAAGCGGATGTAGCCGTTGTCGAGCTGCTGCGTGACGTTGGCCCGGATCTGCCCGCCGTTCGAGGCGTTGTAGCCGATCGGGCGGCCGCCATCGCCGATGCGCTCGAAGCCGCCGATGTGGAAGGTGGTCTTCGGGCCGATCGAGCCGCCGTAGTTCGCGTCGACGCGGTACTCGCGCGGCTTCGCGATCGACAGGCCGATCGCGCCGCCGGCTTCTTCGCCGGTCTTGCTGATGAAGTTGATCAGGCCGCCGGGCGAGTTGGTCGCCAGCGTCGAGGCGCTGCCGCCGCGCACGACTTCGAGGCGGTCGATGCTGTAGTCGACGCGCAGGAACTGGTCGGCGGTGCCGAACGCGATGTCGCCGAACATCAGCACCGGCAGGCCGTCTTCTTGCAGCTGCACGTAACGCGAGCCGCCGGCCGAGATCGGCACGCCACGCACCGTGATGTTGGCGTTGCCCTCGCCGCCCGACGACTCCGAGCGCACGCCGGGGACCGAGCGCAGCAGTTCGGCCGCGCTGGTCGCGCCGCTTTTCTCGATCTGCTCGGCGTCGAGCGTGCTGACCGACACGCTCTGCTTCATCTTCGACAGGCGCGTCGAGGTGCCGGTGACGACGACGCTGTCGAGCTTGAGCGCGTCGGCCGATGCCGGTTCGACGGCCGCAGCCACCGGCGGGGGTGCGTCTTGCGCCAGCACGTGGCCCAGTGGCAGCAGCGCGAGCGCGGCGGCGAGGGCGATTCGGGTCGGGGTCGGTTTGCGGTTCATGGGTGTCTCCGTGATCTCGTTTTGGGTCTGAAAATCGGCCCTTCTCGATGCTGACGGTGCGGGTGCCGCCGCGGCCGGAGCGGGGCGTTTCGCAACCCGGCGCGTGCGGCGACTGTAGTGAGCCGTGCCAATTCATGCAATCGTTTGCACGTTGGGGTTTACGCTCGGCGTTGCTCGGTTTCAACGCAATCGATTGGAGGCGGGTGGCCCTCTCCCGCCTTGCGAGAGAGGGGGCAAGCGAAGAGACGCGTTCAGCGTGCCGCGGCGCGGTCGGTGCTGGCGCGCACGATGAGCTCGACCGGCAGCGTGCGCGGCGCGACGTTGCCACCGGCGATCGTCAGCAGCAGCGCATCGACGAGCTCGACGCCGGCGCGCGCGATCGGCTGGCGCACTGTCGTCAGCGGCGGGTTGGAGTGGCTGGCCCACGCGATGTCGTCATAGCCGACGACGGCGACCTCGCCGGGCACCGTGCGGCCGAATTGGTGCAGCACTTGCAGCGCCGCGGTGGCGAGCACGTCGCTGCACGCGAACACCGCGTCGAACGCGACGCCCCGCTCGCACAGGCGGGTGAGCCCCGCGCGCGCCTGGTCGGCATCGAACGGCACCTTCACCAGCAGCTTCGCGTTCGGTTTGAGCCCGGCGGCCTGCAGCCGTTCGACGTGGCCGCGGTGGCGGTGCGCGACCTCGGGCAGCGCCGGGTCGCCGACGAACACGATGCGGCGGCAGCCGCGGTCGAGCAGGTGCTGCGTGGCGAGCGCGCCGCCGGCGACGTTGTCGCCGCCGACGGTGCAGTACAGCTGCTGCGCCATCTGTGTGCCCCAGACGACGATCGGCACGCGCCGCGCGGCCATCAGGTTGAGCTGGTCGTGGTGGCGCCACTGGCCGATCAGGACCACGCCGATCGCGACCCCGGAGTTGATGACATGCGCGGCCGAGTCGAGGCTCTCGGCATCGACGCGCGACAGCAGCATGTCGAAGCCGCGCTCGGTGATCGCGTCGGCCAGGCTGCCGAGCATCGCGAGGAAGAACGGGTCGGAGACGTGCTGGCGCGAGACCTTGTCGTAGGGGATCACGACCGCGATCGTGCGGTTCTGCTTGAGCCGCAGGTTCTGCGCGCTGGCGTTGATCGAGTAATCGAGCGAACGCGCGAGCTCTTCGACGCGCTCGCGCGTCTCGACGCTGATCAGCGGGCTGCCGTTGAGCGCGCGCGAGACCGTCGCGACCGACACGCCAGCCAGGTGCGCGATGTCGGCCATCTGCAGGCGCTTGCGCGCCGCGGGCAGCGCGCCGGGTCGTGCCGACGAGGCGGATTTTGCAGCGGCACGCGATTTGGGCATCGGAAAAAGAAGCAGTCGGACCACCGATTCTGCATTGCCTGTTTGCGGCCTCGCTTT
>JANMWQ010000437.1:0-21200 GCA_031394085.1 Rhizobacter sp.
CGCCGCGGCGGTGTCGGCGGCGCGCATCACCTTGCCGGCGACGCAGCGGCTCTCACTGGCGAAGGACGATGCCGGTCGCTTCAGCTTCGACATCGAGGAGGGTTCCTGATGCGCAACCCGCAACTCAACGCGCACGGCGAGCTGATCCACCTGCTCTCGATCGAGGGCCTGCCGCGGCCGGTGCTGCACCACATCCTCGACACCGCCGCTGCGATCGGCAACTCGCGCCCGCCGCGGTCCACCAGCACCGCGAGCTGCACGCTCGCCGGGCGGCCGAAGTCGTACAACTCGTTGATGACGGCGCGGATCGTGCGGCCGGTGTAGAGCACGTCGTCGATCAGCAAAATGCGCTTGGCCGTCACGTCGAACGGCAGCTTGGTGTGGTCGGCGCCGGCGGTCATGCCGCGCGAGTTGAAATCGTCGCGGTGCAGCGCGCTCGAGATCACGCCGTGCTCGCCGGGCAGGTTCAAGTCGCGTTGCAGGCGCTCGGCCAGCCACGCGCCGCCGGACCAGATGCCGACCAGCACCGTGTCGGGCTGCAGAAAAGGCCGCACGCCGGCGAGCAAATCGGCATACAGCGCTTCGGCATCGAGGTTCAGGCTGCTCATTCGAGGTCGCTCAGGAATTGATTCAGGATGATCGCCGCCGAGGCTGCATCGAGGTCGGTCGCGCCCAGGCTGCGCGCCTCGGTCGTGGTGTAGCGCTCGTCGACCTCGTGCACTGGCCGGCCATAGCGGGTTCGCAGCCGCGCCGCAAAGCGGCGCGCTCGGGCCGTGTTTTCGTGCGGCGCCCCGTCGGGGTGAAACGGCACGCCGACGACGAGTGCGTTCGGCTGCCACTCGGCAATCAGACGCTCGAGCGCGAAGAACAGATCGTCGGTGGCGTTGGCCCTGAGCGTGCCGAGCGGCTGTGCCGAGCGCGTCAACGTGTTGCCAGTCGCGAGGCCGATGCGCTTCGTGCCGAAATCGAAAGCGATGAACGAAAGCAGAGGCTCGGGACCGGGCGTGTCGCTCGCCGGGCTCATGCGTGCCCTGCCTCCCCGCTCAGCATGTTCGCGTCGATGCCCAACAGCGCGAGCGCCTTGTCGTAGCGCTGTTCGACCGGCGTGTCGAAGATGATGCCGGGCTCGGCGCCGACGTTGATCCAGCCGTTGCGGCCCATCTCGTCTTCGAGCTGGCCGGCGCCCCAACCGCTGTAGCCGAGTGTGATCAGGATCTTCTTCGGGCCGGCGCCGCTCGACAGCGCTTCCAGCACATCCTTGCTGGTCGTCATCTCGAGGCCGCCGAGGATCTGCAGCGAGGAGTTGTAGTGCCCGCCCTCGCCTTCGCTGCCGCCGAGCCGCTCGTGCAGCACGAAGCCGCGTTCGGTCTGCACCGGGCCGCCGAAGTACACCGGCACCCCGGCCAGATCTTCGCGGTCGAGCGAGAGTTCGACCTTCTCGAACAGGTTCTTCAGGTTGATGTCGATCGGCTTGTTGATCACCAACCCGAGCGCGCCCTTGTCGTTGTGCTCGCACATGTAGATCACGCTGCCGGCGAAAGTACCTTCGCGCATGCTGGGCATCGCGATCAGAAACTGATTGGTGAAGTTGACCGGTGCGCGTGCCATGGGCACGAATTTTAGACCTGAGGCAGACTCGCCCGGATGCAAAGGACTTTGAAGAAGGCGCTGGTCTGGTTCAGGCGCGATCTGCGCGCGCACGACCACGCCGCGCTGCACCACGCGCTGCGGGCCGCCGAGCAGGTGTGGTGCGTGTTCGTGTTCGACGCCGACATCCTCGACCCGCTGCCGCGCGTCGACCGCCGCGTCGAGTTCATCCACGACAGCGTCGTCGAGCTCGATGCGGCGTTGCACGCACTCGGCGGCCGCCTGCTGGTGCGCCACGGCCCGGCGGCGAGCGAGGTCGCGAGGCTCGCCGGCGAACTCGGCGTGCAGGCCGTCTATGCAAACCACGACGACGAGCCGGATGCGCTCGCGCGCGACGCGGCGGTGCGCGCTGCGCTCGCGGACGCGGGCGTCGCGCTGCACACGTCCAAGGACCACGTCGTCTTCGAGCGCAGCGAGGTGTTGACGCAAAGCAGCACGCCGTACACCGTGTTCACGCCGTACAAAAACGCGTGGCTGAAGAAGCTGGAGCCGTTCTTCCTCGAGGCGTATTCGGTCGAGCGGCATGCGACGAGCCTGGCTCCGCCCCCGCCCGGCGTTGCGACCGCGATCCCTTCACTGGAGGCGATCGGCTTCGCGCGCAGCAACCTGCACGCGCTGAAGATACCGACCGGCAGCAGCGGCGCGAAGGCCTTGCTTGCTGACTTTTTGCCGCGCATCGACGACTACGGCGAGGCGCGCAACTTCCCCGCGGTCAAGGGCCCGAGCTACCTCTCGGTGCACCTGCGCTTCGGCACCGTCTCGATCCGCACGCTCGCCGCCGCGGCGGTCGCGCAGATCGAAAAAACGGCCGCTGCGGGCGCGACCGTGTGGCTCTCGGAGCTGATCTGGCGTGATTTCTACCACCAGATCCTGCACCACCATCCCCGCGTCGTCGGCGCAAGCTTCAAGGCCGAGTACGACAAGATCCGCTGGGAAGAAGGCGCCCATGCCGACGCACTTTTCAACGCCTGGTGCGAAGGCCGCACCGGCTACCCGCTGGTCGACGCGGCGATGGCGCAGATCAACCAGACCGGCTACATGCACAACCGGCTGCGCATGGTGGTCGCGAGCTTTTTGACGAAAGACCTCGGCATCGACTGGCGCCGCGGCGAAGCCTACTTCGCGACCCACCTGAACGACTTCGACCTCGCCGCGAACAACGGCGGCTGGCAGTGGGCGGCCTCGACCGGCTGCGACGCGCAACCTTATTTCCGCATCTTCAACCCGATCGCCCAGAGCGAGAAGTTCGACCCCGCGGCCAAGTTCATCCGCCGCTACCTGCCGCAGTTGGCGGCATTGCCCGACAAGCTGGTCCACGCGCCGTGGCTCGCGAAGCCGGTCGATCTGCGCGCGGCGGGCATCACGCTCGGTCGGGACTACCCGCAGCCGGTCGTCGACCACGACGAAGCGCGCAAGCTGACGCTGCAACGCTTCGCCGTCGTCAAAGCAAAAGCCTAGGCCGCGATCCGGTTGCGCGTGTAGCGCGCGATCAGCGCCAGCAGGTCTTCTTCGGAGTACGGCTTGCCGAGGTAGTGATCGACACCCAGCTGGGCCGCGTACTCGCGGTGCTTCTGCGCGATCCGCGAGGTGATCATGATCACCGGCAGGTCGCGCAGGCGTGCATCGGCGCGCATGTTGCGCACCAGATCGAAGCCGTCCATGCGCGGCATCTCGATGTCGGACAGCACGATTTGGGGAATCGCTTCGGCAAGCCGCTCCAGCGCATCGAGGCCGTCTTTGGCGAGCACGACGCGGTAACCCTCGCGCAGTAGCAGGCGCTGCGTCACGCGGCGCACGGTCAATGAATCGTCGACGACCATCACCAGCGGCGCGGCGCGCACTTCGGGTTCTTGCGAGATCGGCGCCGCATCGTGACCCGTGGGCGCACGCATCGCGGCGCGCGTGGCTTCACGCGCGGTCTCGCCGTACAGCGTGGCGAGCGCGACCGGGTTGTAGATCAGCGCGACCGCACCCGAGGCCAGCAGCGTGATCCCCGCCAGACCCGGCAGGCGCGAGAGTTGCGGCCCGAGGTTCTTGACCACGACTTCCTGGTTGCCCAGCACCTCGTCGACGTGCAGCGCGACGCGTTGCTGCGCACTGCGGATGACGACGATGGCGCGCGTGCGGGCGGAGCTGTCGGCCGGTCGCGCGCTGATCTGCAGCAGCGCGCCGAGCCAGAAGAACTGCAGCGGCCGGTCGGGCATCGCATACGAGCCGCTCGCGTAGGCAGCGTCGACCTCGGCCGGCGTCGCGCGGCGCACCACTTCGACCAGCGTCGACGGCACCGCCACGTGGGTCGTGCCGCAGCGCAGCATCACGACCTGCGTGACCGCCGTGGTGAGCGGCAGGATCATCTTGAACGACGTGCCCTGCCCGGCCGCGGTCGCGGTCTCGACCCGGCCGCCCATCGCGTTGACTTCGGAGCGCACCACGTCCATGCCGACGCCGCGCCCCGACAGCTCGGTGATCGTGTCGGCGGTCGAGAAGCCTGGCGCGAAGATCAGGTTCGCGAGATCGGCATCGGTGGGCGCGCTGTTGTGCTCGAGCAGCCCGAGCGCCAAACCCTTCTCGCGGATGCGCGGCAGGTTCAGGCCGGCGCCGTCGTCGCGGAATTCGACGCCGACTTCGTTGCCCTCTTGCGAGAGCGCGACGATGATCGAGCCGGTGGCATCCTTGCCCGCCGCCTTGCGCGCTTCGGGCAGCTCGATGCCGTGACCGACGCAGTTGCGCAGCAGGTGCTCGAAGGCGCCGGTCATGCGGTCGAGCACGCCGCGGTCGACTTCGATCGAACCGCCGACGATGTCGAGCCGCACCGACTTGCCGGTCTCTTTCGCGGCCTGCCGCACCACGCGGTACAGGCGATCCGACAAGCCCTCGAACTCGACCATGCGGGTGCGCAGCAAATCGTCTTGGAGCTCGCGCGTCATGCGGGCTTGTGCGACGAGTTCGTCTTCGGTCGCCTCCAGCGAACGCTGCAGCGAGCGCTGCACCGTGGCCACGTCGTTGACCGATTCGGCCATCATCCGCGTCAGCTCCTGGAAGCGCGTAAAGCGGTCGAACTCGAGCGGATCGAACGACTGCGACGCGGCTTTCGCGGCTTCGAGGCGCGAGGTCATCTGCAACTCGCCGTGGAACTCGATGTCACGCAGCTGCGCGCGCAGGCGCTCCAGGTTCTCGGTCAGGTCGCCGAGCGAGTTCTTGATCTGCGACACGCCGGTCTCGATGCGCGAGCGCGTGATGCTGACCTCGCCGGCCTGGTTCACGAGCCGGTCGAGCAACGGCGCGCGCACCCGCACGGCCGATTGCGTGCCCGACGCGCGGTCTGGCGTTTTTTTCTCGGTCGGCGCAGTCAGCGGGAAGCGCGACCAGTCGATCTCGGCCAGCGGCAGCGGCTCGCTCGCGGCGATCGGCGCGGCGGTGTCCGTGTCGTCGTCGGCCGCTGTGATCGCCTCATCGAGAACGCCCGGTTCCGAATCGAGCGCGTTGAGCGTCGCGGGCTGCGAGCTCGGCGCGACCCTGGGCAGCGGCTGCCAGCCGGATTCGACCGCCGGCTGCGGCGCCGCTTCGAGCAGCACCTCGAGCGCGGGCGCCGGTGGCAGCGCAGCCGGTGGCGCGGCGGTGACGACGGGAGCAGCAACCGCGGCCGGCGCTTCGGGCGACACACCGCCGGCGCGCAGCGCATCGAAGGTCTGCGACAGCGTGTCGCCGTGGGCTTGCAAGGTCTCGACGTCGGTGGCTTCGACCGGCAGTTGCGCCAGCACGCGCTCGATGCGGGTCTCCAGCCGGTGCGCCATTTCGCCCAACCGCATCGCACCGGCCAGGCGCGCGCCGCCCTTGAGCGTGTGCAGGGTGCGCATGCAGGCGGCCGGGTACGCGGCATCGCCGGGCTTGCGGGCCCAGTCGCGCAGGCGGCTCGCGAGTTGCGGCAGCAGCTCTTCGGCTTCCTCCGCGAAGATCGGGAACAACTCGGCGTCGACGGCATCGACCGCGTCGATCACGTCGTCGCCATCGACGAGCGCGTGCGCGGCCGATGGCGAGCGCGGTGCCTCGACCGGGATCTCGCCGAATGGCTTCAGTTCGGTCACGCCGAGCGGCTCGAAGCGCGTCTCTGGGTCGAAGATCGGATCGGGCTGCGCGGCGATGCGGGTCTCGAACGGGTGCTGCGGCGCGCTGTCGGCGCGCGCTTCGGTGATCGACGGTTCGGCCGGCGCGGGTACGGCTTCGGGTGCCATGACAGCGTCGATCGGCTCGCTCGGCGCGGCCTGCGCGGCGAGCGCACCCGACTCGGAGACGGCGGACAACTCGGCCGCCGCGGCTGCGGCTTCGAGGCGGCGCGCCGAACTCAGCTCGTGCTCGGCCAGCCGTTCGATCAGCTCGGGCGACGGCTCCTTTAGGAAACCGGCGGCGAACTGGTGCAGCAGCCGGCGAATCTCTTCGGCCGCGTCGACGAACAGGCGCGCCTCCTCGGGCGTGCCATGGCCGATCGCCTGCGAGCGGGTTTGCGCATGTTCGAGCGCGCGCGCGAGTTGAGACAGGTCTTTGAAGCCGACGGTCGCCGAACTGCCGGCGAGCGAATGCGCGAGCGCGATCGGGGTTTCGCCGATCGGGCGATGCAGCTCCATCGCCCATTCGGCGACTTCGGTGGTCAGGCGGCGCGAGAGCTCGTCGGCCTCGTTGAGGTAGATGTTGAACAGCGGGATGCCGATGCGCAGCGGGCCGACGACCTTGACGAGTTCATCCTGCGCCTCGTCCTGCGATTCGTCGGCGAGCGGCGCCGGCGCAGTCTCGAACGGCCGGTCGAGTTCGGCTGTCGAGGCGACCAGCGGCTCGAACAAGGTCGGTCGGGCGTACGGATCGGGCAGGTCGAGTTCGAGTTCCAGGTCGAGATCGATCAGGTCCGCAGCCGCATCGAACGGCGCCTCGCCGATGATTTCGGGCAGTGGCAGCGGCTCGGTCGGCACCGCATCGAACGGGTCGTGCAGTGCGGCAGCCGTCATGTCGAGCGGCACCGGCTGGCTGGTCAGGCCGCGGCTGTCGCGCGGCGCGCTGTCGAGAGCGCGCAGGTCGAGGTCGCCCGCGCTCGGAAAATCGGGCGGCAGGCCGAGCGCGCCGTGGACCGAGGCCGATTCGAGCACCGGCGCCGAGGCCGGCATGCCGCTGGCCAGTTTGGCCGCGTCGATCATCGTCGCCGAATCGTGGGCACCGCGGCGCAGCTGCGTGATGTCGTCGACCCAGCCGGCGAGGTAGGCCAGGCTCCAGTCGGTGAAGTCGAGCAGCGATTGCGGCGCCCCCGTCTGGTCGGCGAGCTGCGTGTTGTAGAGCTGCTCGCAGGCCCAGGCGCCTTCGCCGAAGTCTTTGAGCCCGACCATGCGCGAGCTGCCCTTCAACGTGTGAAAGGCGCGGCGCAGCGTGGTCAGCAGGTTCAGGTCGGCGGGTGCTTCGGCGAGCGCGCGGCGCGCGTCGTTGGCGTTGGCCAGCACCTCGCGCGCTTCTTCGAGAAAGATCTCGCGCATCTCATCGTCTTGGGCCAGCTGAGCGAGCTGCGCGCTGCCGGTCGACGGCGCGAAATCGAGCTGCATCGGCGCGCTGACCTTGGCGCGCGGGCCCGGCCCCTCGAGGTCGATGCCGACCGGATCGGACGCGGTCGAAACGAAATCGACGAGCGCCTCCGACAACTCGCCGCGAACCAACGCCTCGCCGGCCGAATCGACCGATTGTTCGAGCGCTTCTTGAGCGCGCAAAACCGTCGCCGCCAGTGCCGGCTGGTCGGCGGCCTGGGCCTCGTGCGAGAGCCGCTCGAGGTCACGGGACACATCGGCCATCGGCACGTCGTCGCGCACCGAGCTGAACGCGAGCAGTTGCGCCTGTTCGATCAGGCGCTGCTCGACCGGCGCGGCGGCCACGCCACGCGTGATCGCCGGCGCGTGCACCGCGGCACCGCGGCCCATCACCGGGCTCAGCGTGCCGGCATCGGCGTCGTAGGTGAACAGCGATTTCGCCATTTGCGGCTGCACGCTGAGCATGTCGATCAGGAAACCGAGCGCACCGAGGTTGCCGGCGAGCCGATCGAACACGCCGGTCTGCGCGACGCGGTCGGTGTCGACCTCGGTCGAGGCCAGCCCGTCGACCTCGTCGCGCATACGCAGCAGCGCGGCCGAGGCGTGGTCCATGCCCAGCACCGAGAGCACGCCGCGCATCGCCGAGAGTTGGCCCGGCACCGGGATCAACACCTGGCGATCTTCAGGCTGGCGGAAATACTGGTCGATCAGCTTCTCGGCTTCGGACAAGCTGGCGCGCAGCTCCTGCACCACGCTGCCCATGGTCTGGCGGTCGGAGACGCGGCGGTACAGCTCCTCCATCCAGCCTTCGAGCGGGTCGGGTGCGTGGCCTTGGCGCACGGCCGACAACCGGTCGGCCAGGCGCTGCACGCGATCGGCCTGCTCGGGGTGGTCGAAATCGATGTCGTCGAGCGCGGCTTCGACGTAGAGCAGGCTGGTCGCGACTTCCATCGCCAGTGCGGCCGGCGGCGCGGCGCCGGTCTGCTGGGTTTGCGCGATCGCCTGCTGCAACTCGGCGGCGAAGGTGTCGCCGAGCGGGAACAACTTCTTCAGCGATTCGCCGACGAGCGCGAACTGCTCCGAGAGACCGGTCATGCGGTGCATCTCGCCGCCGGCGACCGCCGACCAGGCATCTTTCGCGGCGACGACGCGCTTCTTCGCCTGCGCGATCACCGCCGGGTCGAAGCGGCCGAACACGCTGACGCCGTAGTCGACCGGCGCATGGTGCGCGAGCCCGTAGGCCAGGCGCACGGCGGCCAGCCGCGGGGCGTTGCGGCCGTTGCCCGGCGAGGCGCTCTGCGCGCAGAAAAACAGCAAGTCTTGCGCGAGCCGCTCCGAGACCTCGGATTCGCCGCGCGCGAGGATGCGGAACTGCGCGAGCAAGCGCGAGGCGACGCGCTTGCTGAACACGTCGAAGCGCAGCAGGCCGTGGGCCTGCGCCTCGAACACCGCGGCAGCGAGCTTCCACAGTGTCGAAACCTGGCCCTGCCCAGCACCCACACCGACCCCGGCGCCGAGGCCGGCGCTGATCTCGCTCATGCGGCCCGCGGTGGGCGCCGGATCGACGGCGCGCATCAGCGGCAGCAGCTGGGCCTCGATCGCGGCCTGCGTGCTGGCGTCGGGTTGCAACGGGTGCGCCGACGGGTCGTCCGGCAGATCGCGCCATTGCCAGTCGACCGGCCAGAGGTCGGCCGGGTGCACCCGGTCGGCACCGGCGGCCTCTTGCACCGCGCGGTACTGCGGGAACAGCGAGAGCGTCGAGACCTGCTTGCCGGCGAGCAGCCGGCTCAGGTAGTCGAGCAGCGCGAACGAGGCGCGCTCGAAGACGTCGACGACGGCCGAGGTGAGCTTGTGCGGCTTCGTGACGAAGCGCTGCACCAGCGCCTCGCTCGCGCGCAGCACCATCGCGGCGGCCGGCTGGCCGACGAGCTCGAGCGCACCGACGCCGGCGTGGAGCTGCGAACGCGCGGTGCGCAGCACGGCCGGGTCGACCGCGTCGATGTCGGAGCTGGCGAGCGCTTCGGTGTCTTTGACGAAGCGGCGCAGGGCCTTGTGCGCGGCTTCGAGCGAACGCCGCAACTCTTCATGGACCCACGCCAGGGCGCTCAGGTCATCGCTGCCGGTGGTGTCGTTCGTCGGGCTCATCGTTCGATCTCGGTTCTTGTCAGAGGGCGTCGACGCGGATCATTCGATCTTGAACCGCGCCACCGACTGCTTCAGCTCCTCGGCCGTGCGCGACAGCTCGCGCACCATCTGCGCGGTCGAGCGCGTGCCTTCGCCGGTCTGCTCGGTCACCGCGAAAATATGCTGGATGTTGGCCGCGACCACGTTGGCCGATTGCGCTTCGCTCAGCGCCTGGTTCGAGATCGCACCGATCAGGTCGGCCAGCTGGCGCGAGACGCGGTCGATCTCACCGAGCGCCGTACCGGCTGCATCCGACAGCCGCGCGCCTTCGACCACGCCTTGCGTGCTGCGCTCCATCGCGCCGACGGCATCCTGCGTGTCGGTCTGAATGGTCTTGACGAGCGCCGCGATCTGGCGCGTCGCATCACCGGAGCGTTCGGCCAAACGCTGCACTTCTTCGGCCACCACCGAGAAGCCGCGACCGGCTTCACCGGCCGAGGCCGCCTGGATCGCGGCGTTCAGCGCGAGCACGTTGGTCTGCTCGGTAATGTCGGAAATCAGCTCGGTGATTTCGCCGATCTCCTGTGACGACTCGCCCAGCCGCTTGATGCGTTTGGAGGTTTCCTGGATCTGGTCGCGGATCGAGTTCATGCCGCCGATCGTGTTCTGCACCGCGCGCAGGCCCGACTCCGCGGCCTCGAGCGACCGGCGCGCGACCGCGGCGGTCTCTTGCGCCTGACCCGACACGTCGTTGATCCGGCCCGCCATCTGCAGCACCGACTCGCCGGTGTCGCGAATCTCGCGCAGTTGCTCCGACGAGGCCGCCAGCAGCTCGGTCGACGTGGCCTCGACCTGCTGGGTCGTGTCGGTCACGCGACCCACCGTGCCCTGCACCTGCGACACCAGTGTGCGCAACTCTTCGACCGTGTAGTTGACCGAGTCGGCGATCGCACCGGTGATGTCTTCGGTCACCGTCGCTTGCTGCGTCAGATCGCCTTCGGCGACCGCCTGCAGTTCGTTCATCAGCCGAAGAATGGCCGCCTGGTTCGCGTCGTTGACGCGCTTGGCTTCTTGCTGTTCGCGTTCGGCCGCCTGGCGCTGACCTTCGGCGGCCGCGGCACGTTCGGCTTGGGCCCGCACGTACAGGCGCAACAGGCCGACACCGCCGAGCAACAGCACGATCGCCGCCAGCAGCAACAGCGACAGGTTCAGCGCATTGAAGCCGGTTTCTTTCGACAGGCGCACCTGCACGACTTCGAGGCCTTTGCGCAGCGGCTCGCTGTCGGCCACGATGCTGGCCTGCGCTTCGCGTGCCGAGACCAGGCCCTGCAGGTTGCCCAGAATCGCGCTGGCTTGCGTGCGGGTCTGCTCGTACTGCTTCATCAACGTGACCAGCCGCTCCTTGGTCTGCGCATCTTTGGTACCGGGCAGGCGCAGTTCGGCGTTGCCGTCGAGCAGGCCCTGGCCGATCTCGCGGAACGAGTTCAGGTCTTTGCCGAGCAAGAACACCGCCTCGGGGTTCACGCCTTCTATCGTCAGGAATTCATTCGCGGATTTGCCGATGCGCTGGGTCAGCATCACGAGCTGGCCGACGGCCGAGAGCTCGGCCGGTGACGCGTCTTGCTGGAGCTTCAACGACGAGACGGTCTCGGCCGTTTCGAGCAGGTCGGACGACTGGCGGTTGATGGCGCGCAGGGCCAGGCCGACCTGCGTCAGCACCTGCTGCTGGTCGAGCACGGTCTTCGCGCTCTTCTCGGCCTTGTCGATCAGCGGCAGCATCGGCTCGATCGCGTCTTGCACGCCCGATGGCGCGGCCGAGATGTCACCTTCGCCGCTGCGCAGGCCGCGCACGTTCTTGACCAGTACGTCGGCGCTTTCCTTCACTTCGGGGAAGGCAGAGGCACTGCCGATCAGCGCCTGCGAGACCGACTTTGCCAAGCGCTGCGACTGCATCAGCGCCTGGCCGCTGGCGCCCACCTGCGCTGCGCCACGGTTCGCCGCGAGCAGCGACAGGACCGTCATCAGGATCAGGCCGACGAGGCCGAGTCCGACCATGATGAACAGGATGCGTTGCTGCTGCGCGATCGGCCGGCGGCCGATGACCGGCAGGCCGGTGCCGGCGGCCACCGCGCTCAGCTCACCGTTCGGGATGCGGGTCTCGGAAAAATCGGCCATCTCGGACGGCGCGGCCTCGGTGATGATCGAGGTGTCGAGCTCCTGCGTCTGCTGCATCGTCGGCACGTCGTACACGCCAGCGCCGGTCACGTCGGTGGCCGGGCCTTCGGCCAAGAGGCGCGCGTTGTGCAACGCGACCGGTTCATCGAAAGCATGTGCCGCGGTGCCGGAGGCGTCGGTCATCGCGACGTCGTCCTTCTGACCCCAGCCCTTGATCTTGTTCAGGAAGCTCATATCGCCCTCTTGCGGTCTTGTCTGTGGGTGCGAGTGCCGGCGGCACTCAGCCCACGATCTTCAAAAATGCTGGATCACTCACCAGTTCCGACAGCAGCAGCTCTTGCCAGAGACGGCCCGATGCGTCGCGCAGCCGCGCCCCCGCGAAGGCGGGGCGCACCGCGCCATCGGGCGGCTCGGGAGTCAATTCGTCGTCGCTTCGCAGGCCCGAGAGCCGGTCGACCATCAGCACGCAGTTGATGTCGAGTGCCTGGTTGAATCCGACCAGGCGCGACTGCAGCTCGCGGCCCGGTTCGGCGCTCTTGATGCCAAGAAACGCGGCGAGGTCGACCACGCCGTGCAGGTGCCCGCGCAGATTCGCCACACCGATGAACCAGCGATGGCTGTACGGCACCGGCAAGATGGGCGACAGCGCAAAAATTTCACCGGCCTCGCGCAGCGGCAGCAAAAAACCGCGGCCACTGGATTCGATCGCCAGCCAGGATTGCCCGCGCGCTTGCGTGCGCGCCGCCTGCAAACGCTCGGCAAGGCGGCTCTGCAGGTCACGGAGTGCTTGCTTGTTGGCCATTCGGATGCTGGGTCAGTCGAACGCGTGGATCTTTGCAACCAGCTCGTCGGCGTCGACCGGCTTGACGATGTAGTCGCGCGCGCCCTGGCGCATGCCCCAGACCTTGTCGGTCTCCTGGTTCTTGCTGGTGCACATGATCACGGGCACGCCGGTGAAACGCGGGTCGCGGGTGATCGCGCGGGTCAGCTGGAAACCGTTTTGACCCGGCATCACCACGTCCATCAGGATCAGGTCGGGCTTTTCTTCACCGAGGCGGCGCATCGCCTCTTCGCCGTTCTCGGCGGTGCGCACGGCATAGCCTCGCTTGACCAGCAAATCGGACATGTAGTGCAGTTCGGTCTTCGAGTCGTCGATCAGCAAGATCTTCTGGATTGTCATGGGCTTCTCCTCAACGGCGGCAGCAGTGCTCTGTGAATGGGGCGGCGGCGTCAGGCGACGCGCCGGTGCTGCTCTACGGCCTGCAGAAGCTGGTCTTTCGTGAATGGCTTGGTGAGGTAGGCCTCGGAGCCGACCATGCGGCCACGGGCCTTGTCGAACAGCCCGTCTTTGGACGACAGCATGATCACCGGCACGCCGGCGAACTTGGTGTTTCGCTTGATGATCGCGCAGGTCTGGTAGCCGTCGAGGCGCGGCATCAGGATGTCGCAGAAGATCAGGTCGGGGTCGTGGTCGTTGACCTTCGACAACGCATCGAAGCCGTCTTCGGCGAGCAGCACGTTGTAGCCACCCTGCTTCAGAAATATTTCGGCACTGCGGCGGATCGTGTTGCTGTCATCGATGACCAGCACCTTGATGCTCGCGGGATCGGCGGGGGCCTGATTGCTCAACCAGCATTCTCCTCAACGACACGGTGAATTCGGCGGGGTGATCCCCGCCTCGCGGCCGACGGCTTTTTCAGCTCTGTCGGCCTTTGTTCGATCAGCTTTTATCGGCCCGGATCGGTCAGATCTGAACCATCTCGAAGTCTTCTTTGCGCGCGCCGCATTCGGGACAGGTCCAGTTCATCGGCACGGCTTCCCATCGGGTGCCGGCGGCGATGTCATGCTCGGGGTCACCGGCGGCCTCGTCGTAGATCCATCCACAGATCAGGCACATCCACGTTTTGGGGTCGGTCACTTTGTTCTTCAGGCCCGAGAGGGCGCGTTGGTTCACTACAATGCAAACAGATTGTAGCCACCCGTTTTGCCGAAAAACCAAGTCTTCTTAGGTACATACGCAACATTCTTCACGTTCGGCTAGAGGTTTGGTCGGGCACGTTTCGAGCCTGTCTGCCGCCTCTTCTTCCAACGCTCGGTTCCCTTCGATGACTGCTGAAACTCCCCCGCCCGAGACCGACGCCGACGACGCGCAGGAGCAGGCCGCGCCCGCCTGCGTGATGAGCTTCAACGCCAGCGATCCGAGCGGCGCCGGTGGCATGGCCGGCGACGTGTCGACGATCGCCGCGATGGGCGCCCACGGTCTGCCGGTCGTGACCGGCATCGTGATGCGCGACACGCACGAGGTCTTCGATCACCACCCGATCGACGCCGACGTGATCGCCGAGCAGGCCCGCAGCATCCTCGAAGACGTGACGATCGCCGCCTGGAAGGTCGGCTTTCTCGGTTCGACCGAAGGCGTCAGCACGGTCGCCGAGATCCTGTCGGATTACCCGGATGTGCCGCTCGTGGCCTACATGCCCAACCTGTCGTGGGTCGAGGAAGACGAGTTGCAGAGTTACCTCGATGCCTTTCGCGAGCTGGTGCTGCCGCAGACCGAGGTGCTGGTCGGCAGCCACCAGACGCTGACCGACTTCTTGCTGCCCGAGTGGGACAACGAGCGCCCGGCCTCGCCGCGCGAGCTCGCGGTGGCCGCCGGCGAGCACGGCACGCGCTACGTGCTCGTGACCAGTGTGCCGCTGCCCGATCAGTTCATGGACAACGTGCTCGCCTCGCCGCAGGGCGCGATCACCGGCGAGAAGTTCGAGCGCTTCGAGGTCGCTTTCGTCGGCGCCGGCGACACGCTGGCCGCCGCGCTCGCCGCCCTGCTCGCGGCCGGCGCCGACCTGACCGCCGCGGTCGGCGAGGCGCTCGCCTTTCTCGACCAGGCGCTCGATGCCGGCTTTCGACCGGGCATGGGCAACGTGATTCCCGACCGCTTCTTCTGGGCGCTTCCGCCCGGCGAAGAAGGCGAAGACGAAGAGGGCGAGCCCGGCGCCGAAGAAGCCGCGCCCGAAGACGACACGCCACCGAAGAGCCCGCGCCATGTCCACTGAACGCATAGGCAACCCACGAGCGAACCCACGAGCGAACGCATGAGCGAACACACCAACGCCGCGCTCTTCGAACGAGCCCAGAAAGTCATCCCCGGCGGCGTGAACTCGCCGGTGCGCGCGTTTCGGGCCGTCGGCGGCACGCCGCGCTTCATCGCGCGAGCGCAAGGCCCGTACATCTTCGATGCCGAAGGCCAGCGCTACATCGACTACATCGGCTCCTGGGGTCCGATGATCCTCGGCCACGGCCACCCGGCCGTGCTCGACGCGGTGCAAAAAGCGGCGCTGGATGGCTTCTCGTTCGGCGCGCCGACCGAACGCGAGGTCGAGCTTGCCGAAGAAATCCTGAGCCTGGTGCCGAGCATGGAGCAGGTGCGATTGGTGAGCTCCGGCACCGAAGCCGCGATGAGCGCGCTGCGCCTCGCGCGCGGCGCAACCGGCCGCAGCAAGCTCGTCAAGTTCGAAGGCTGCTACCACGGTCATGCCGACGCGCTGCTGGTCAAAGCCGGCTCGGGTCTCGCGACCTTCGGCCACCCGACGAGTGCCGGCGTGCCGCCCGAGGTGGTGCAGCACACGCTGGTCCTCGAATACAACAACATCGCGCAGATCGAGGAGGTGTTCGCAACGCAAGGCGACGGCATCGCCTGCGTGATGATCGAGCCGATCTGCGGCAACATGAATTTCGTGCGCGCCAGCGTGCCCTTCATGAAACGCCTGCGTGAGCTGTGCACGCAGTTTGGTGCGCTGCTCGTGTTCGACGAGGTGATGACCGGCTTTCGCGTCGCGCTCGGCGGCGCGCAGAGCCTCTACGCCAAGGCGATCCCCGGCTTCGAGCCTGATGTCAGCGTGTTCGGCAAGGTCATCGGCGGCGGCATGCCGCTCGCGGCCTTCGGTGCGAAGCGCGCCGTGATGCAGCAGCTCGCGCCGCTCGGGCCGGTGTATCAAGCCGGCACGCTGTCGGGCAACCCGGTCGCCACCGCGTGCGGCTTGGCCACCTTGCGCGAGATTCGCAAGCCCGGCTACTTCGAGGCGCTGTCGGCGAGCACACGCACCCTCGTCGACGGCCTGATCGCGAGCGCCAAGCAAGCCGGCGTGCCGATGGTCGGCGATTGCGAAGGCGGCATGTTCGGCTTCTTCTTCGCAGCTCAGTTGCCTTCGACCTACACCCAGGTGATGGCGACCGACAAGGCGCGCTTCAACCGCTTCTTCCATGCCATGCTCGACCGCGGCGTCTACCTCGCACCGGCGATGTACGAAGCCGGTTTCGTCAGCAGCGCGCACACGCCGGACGACCTGCACGCCACCGCCGCCGCGGCGCTGCAGTCGCTTCAGCCGCCGCACTGATCTCATGCAGGTTGCGGCAGCCGCCTACACCGCGGCCGTCTTCGACATGGACGGCCTGCTGCTCGACTCCGAGCGGCCGGTGCGCGATGCCTGGATGCAGGTGGCCGCCGAGTTCGGCGTGCCGCTCACGCCGGCGGCCTACCTCGACCTGATCGGCCTCGACCACCGCGAGAGCACGTTGCGGCTGCGCGCGATCTTCGGCGACGACGCGTTGCTGGCCGATGCGAACCGCCGCGCGAGCGCGCTGCTGGCCGAGCGCTTCGGCGACAAACCTTTCGACGTGAAGCCCGGCGCGCGGCGTCTCCTCGAAAGCTTGCGATGCGCGCGTATCCCGTGCGCGGTGGCGTCGTCGACGCAGCGCGCCGAGATCGGCCACCGCCTGACGCGCGCCGGCCTGCTCGATTTCTTCGCGGCGGTCTGCGGCGGCGACGAGGTCGTGCGCGGCAAGCCCGAGCCCGACATCTACCTGCTCGCGGTCGAGCGCCTCGGCGCGAAGGCCGCGACGACACTCGCGTTCGAGGACTCGGGCCACGGCGCGCTCGCCGCACTCGCCGCCGGGCTCGGCGTGGTGGTCGTGCCCGACCTCAAGCCGCCCGAGCCAGCATGGCAGGCGCGCAGCGTCGCGGTGCTCGAGTCGCTCGACGCGGCCTGCGCGCGCAGCACCGAGTGGTTCGGCATCGCCTGCGCGTGTGTCTGCCCGACGACGAGCGCAGGCCGCAGACCACCCTTGCCTAGAATCGCCCGATGCACATTCACCTCCTCGGCATCTGCGGCACCTTCATGGGCGGCTTGGCCGCGCTGGCCCGCGAGGGCGGCCACACCGTCACCGGCTGCGACGCCGGCGTCTACCCGCCGATGAGCGACCAGTTGCGCGCGCTCGGCATCGAGTTGGTCGAAGGCTACGGCGCCGAGCAATTGAGCATCGATGCCGACATGTTCGTGATCGGCAACGTGATCGCGCGCGGTAACCCGCTGATGGAGGCGATCCTCGACGCCGGCGCGCCTTACACCAGCGGCCCGCAATGGCTCGCCGACCACGTGCTGCAAGGCCGCCACGTGCTCGCCGTGGCCGGCACGCACGGCAAGACCGGCACGACCTCAATGCTCGCGTGGATGCTCGACAAAGGCGGACTCGAACCCGGCTTTCTGGTCGGCGGCGTGCCGCTGAACTTCGGCGTCTCGGCGCGCTTGGGCAAGGTTGCGCCCGGCTCGCCCTTCGTGATCGAAGCCGACGAGTACGACACCGCGTTCTTCGACAAGCGCAGCAAGTTCGTGCATTACCGGCCGCGCACGCTGATCCTGAACAACCTCGAGTTCGACCACGCCGACATCTTCGACGACCTCGCGGCGATCGAACGCCAGTTTCACCACCTCGTGCGCACTGTGCCAGCGCGCGGCAGGCTCGTCGTCAATGCGCGCGAGGAGAGCCTGCAACGCGTGCTCGCGATGGGTTGCTGGAGCGAAGTAGCCCGCTTCGGCGCGCGCAAGGAAGAGCCGGGCGCGCTGCGCGCGCGCGGCGAGCCGCACGCGTTCGACGTGCTGCGCGGCAGCCTGAAGATCGGCCGCGTCGACTGGTCGCTGCTCGGTGAGCACAACCAGCTCAACGCGCTGGCGGCGATCGGCGCCGCCGAGCACGTGGGTGTCGCGCCCGACGTGGCGGCGAAGGCGCTCGCGAGCTTCGAGAACGTGCGGCGCCGGCTGGAGCTGCGCGGCGAGGCCGGTGGCGTGAAGGTCTACGACGATTTCGCGCACCACCCGACCGCGATCCGCACCACCGTGAACGGCTTGCGCCGCAAGGTCGATGGCATGCGCGCGCCGTCTTCAGGCCCGCGGGCACGCATCCTCGCCGTCTTCGAGCCGCGTTCGAACACGATGAAACTCGGCGCGATGAAAGCGCAGCTGCCGTGGTCGCTCGAAGAAGCCGACCTCGCGTTCTGCTACAGCGCCGGGCTCGACTGGGACGCGGTGCAGGCGCTCGCGCCGATGGGCAAGCAGGCGGTGGTGAGCGACGGGGTCGACGACCTCGTCAAGCGCGTCGTCGCTGCATCGCGGCCGGGCGACCACGTGCTGTGCATGAGCAACGGCGGCTTCGGCGGCATCCACCAGAAGCTGCTCGACGCGCTGGCTCGGGCGCGGCCCTGACGATCGCGATGCCGGCCGTGCTGACTCACCTCGTCTATTTGCACGGCTTTCGCTCCTCGCCGCAATCGGCGAAGGCGCGGATCACGGCAGCGTGGATGCAGCAGCATCGGCCGGATGTCGAATGGTGGTGCCCGCAACTGCCGCCCTCGCCGCGCGAGGCGATGCAACTGCTGCTGGACCGCGTCTCTGGCTGGCCTGCGACGACCAGCGGCGTGATCGGCAGCTCGCTCGGCGGGTTCTACGCGACTGCGCTGGCCGAACGCTCAGGCTGCCACGCGGTGTTGCTGAACCCCGCCGTCGACCCGGCGCGCGACCTCGCGACATACATCGGCGAAACCACCGCCTGGCACAGCGACGAGCGCTTCTTTTTCAAGCCCGAGTTCATCGCGGAGTTGCGCCAGATCGCACCGGCATCACTGTCGAAGCTGTCGCGCTACTTCGCGATCATCGCGAAGGGCGACGAGGTATTGAGCTGGGTCGAGATGAGCGAGCGCTACGCCGGCTGCCGGGTCACGCTGCTCGAAGGCGGTGATCACGCGCTGAGCGATTACGAGGCCACGCACCTGCCCGAAGTGACCGGCTTTCTCGGCCTCACCAGTGAACGATGGTCCAAATGACCCGGCCCCACACCTCGACGTTGAACCAGAACAGCAGCGCCAAGTAGGCGCCACGCCGGAACGAGCGCGCGCGTTCGAGCCAGACGTTGATGTCGAAGGCCATGAACAGCACGAAGCTCAGCACCGAGCCGCCGACCAGAAACGCAGAAATCACCCCGATGATCCAGCGAAAGATCGTCATCCGTTGCCGCCCTTCAAACCATCATCGCCACGCGCTCGAGGATGAGCACCGCGAAAAATCCGAGGCCGGCGATCACCGTCCACTTGACCAGCAGGATGCCGAGCGCGCGATAGCGCTGCTGGCCGGTCGCCACGTACATCGCGAAGCAGACGAGCCCCGCCACCAGCAGCAGGCCGACGAGCCAGCGGGCGATCAGCATGGGTGCGAGCCGCCGGGCCGCCCCAAGGCGAGCGCGCCCCAAAGGGCCACGAAGGGGCCCCTTCGTGGCCCTTTGGGGGCCGGGGCCGCAGGCACCTTGGGGGCCATTTTAGTGATCACCAGGCAGGCGCGAGATCGGCCAGGCCCGCGGGGGCCTTCGCCGCGTCGTCGAAGCTGACGATCTCGTGACTCTGCGCATCGGCCAGCACCGCGCGCAGCAACTTGTTGTTGAGGTCGTGGCCGGAGCGGAACGCGCTGTAGGCGGCGATCAGCGGGTGGCCGACGACCAGCATGTCGCCGATCGCGTCGAGCATCTTGTGTTTGACGATCTCGTCGTCGTAGCGCAGGCCGTCGCCGTTGAGCACCTTGTAGTCGTCGATGACGAGCGCGTTGTCCATGCTGCCGCCGAGTGCGAGGCCGCGCGCACGCATCATCTCCACGTCTTTCGTGAAGCCGAGGGTGCGGGCGCGTGCGATCTCTTGTTTGTAGCGGCCCGAGCCCATGTCGAAGGTCAGGCGCTGGCCCGTCTGGTCGACCGCCGGGTGGTCGAAATCGATCTCGAAGGTCAGCTTGTAGCCCTCGAACGGATCGAGCCGCGCCCACTTCAGCGCCGCGCCCGTGCCTTCGCGCACCTCGACCGGTTTGAGGATGCGCATGAAGCGCTTCGGCGCGCTTTGCAGCTCGATGCCGGCGCTTTGCAGTAAGAACACGAAGCTCGCGGCCGAGCCGTCGAGGATCGGCACCTCTTCGCCGTTGATGTCGACGATCAGGTTGTCGATGCCGAGGCCCGAGCACGCCGACAGCAGGTGCTCGATCGTCTTGACCTTGGGCGCACCCGGGTCGCCGCCGGCCGAGAGCGTGGTCGCCATGCGGGTGTCGGTGATCCACAGCGCGTTGACGGCAATGTCGACCGGCTGCGCCAGATCGACGCGGCGGAACACGATGCCGGTGTCGGGCGGCGCGGGCCGCAATGTCAGCTCGACGCGCTGGCCACCGTGCAGGCCGACCCCGACCGCGCGGGTCATGGCTTTGAGGGTTCGTTGGGCCAGCATGGTGCGCGATTGTCGCGGAAAAACGGGCGCGACCGACCCGGCTCAGTGCAGCAGTGTCGGTGCGCTTCAGTGGCGCGCTTCGATGGCCAGCGTGCGGATGTCGCCCAGCATCACCTGCGGGTGCAGGAAGTCGAGCGCATAGATCTCGCGCACGTCGCCTTGCGCGTCGATCAGGAACATCTTCAGCGTGTGGTTGCGCGTGCGCGTCGGGCGGCCGCCGGCGTCGCTTTCGATGCTCACGTCCTGACCGAAGCCATCGAGCAGCGGCAGCAGCGTGCGCAGCGACGCTGCGGTGAGAAAGCGCCACTCGAAACGCGCGTCGCGTTCGAGTGCGCCGGCGTAGCCGCGCAGTTGCAGCGGCGTGTCGTGGGTCGGGTCGAAGCTGATGTTGACGAAGCGCACGCGCTGCGCGAGCGCCGGGTCGCGCAGCAGCGTCTCGCGCAGGCCCATCAACGTGGCGTACGCGTAAGGGCAGCCCCAAGGATCGCTGCAATAGGTGTAGAAAAAACTCAGCAGCGTGATCTTGCCGGTGACCAGCGGCGCCAGCGCGCGCAGCTTCGCGTCGCTGCCGAGCAGCGCGCCGTCGGGCGCGCGCTGGATGCGATGCAGCACATAGCTTCCCGGCGCCGGCGGCGTGAACTCGATGCGCGGCGCGGCAGGCCGGGGCGGGTCATCGGCGGCGAGTGCGCACGGCAATGCGAGCGCGCCGCACAGCAGCGCGCCCGCAGCGGCGGCGCGAACGCTCAGTGCGACCACGCGAGGCGCTTGCCGGCCACCGCGTCGTCGAGCGCTACCGAGCCGCTGGCCTTGGCGGTGAACTTCATGTGGTGCGCGCGGCCGAGCTTCTCTTTCGTGAAGTCGACCTCGAACGCCGGCTTGAGCTCCTTGCCGTCCCAGTGGAAGGCCCGCAAGAACTGTTCGTTGTCGACGCCGGCCTTGTCCCATTTCTCGAGCAGGCTCGAGGTCACGTACACGCGCTTGCCATCCCAGCTCTGCGAGACCATGTTGACCTGTGCGCCGGTCTTCTTGCTGTAGGTTTCCTTCGGCGCCTCGGGGTTGCTGAGGTCGAAATAGTGGGTCGTGCCGTCCATGAAGGTGTTGACCCACAGGCC
>JANMWQ010000459.1:0-12194 GCA_031394085.1 Rhizobacter sp.
GCCGTAAGGCGCCTTCGAGAGGTCTTCGAGCCCGCCGCCCTGCGCGAAGCGACCGACATAGCCGACCTCGAGTGCCATCACGTCGGGCAGGTAGACCGACGTCGACAGGGCCGTCGTCATGGCGGTGTGGTGGTCGGCGAATTGACGGCTGACGACCCTGATGTCGACGTTCGGGTGCAAGCGCTTCCAAGCGGGGATCGCCGCCTTGACGATCTCGTCGACGGCGGGAAAGGCGGCCACGACCAGCGTCTGCTGCGCCTGTGCGGCAGCGAGCAGCCAGGTGGCCAGGGCCAGCCCTGCGCCGACCCTGCCCACCCCGAACGCTCGATTTTTCCTCCGCATCCGTGTCTCCCGTTTTGCAAGCGCATGGCCCCCTGCCAGCAAGAGGCAGTCGTTGGCCGAATGAGATGAACCCTGCCCGATGAAAGCGCTTTCACACTCTAGGATCGCAAGCCGTGCCTGTCAATCGAATGAACCCGCGAAGGCGCAGATATAGCGCGAATCGCGCGAGGTGCAAGACCGCGCCTCGACAGCGCAGCCGCGGGCCGAATCAACCGGGCAAACGGCGACTCGATTCGCGTGCCACCAGGCGCGGGATGGGCACTTCCACGGTGGGCTTGGTGTTGGACAGCAGCTGCAGCATGGCCGACGCTGCCAGGCACCCGAGCTCGTAGGCGGGATGGTGCACCGAACTCAGCGGCGGGATCGCGTAAGACGATGTCGGCAAGTCGTCGAAGCCGACAATCGAAACGTCTTCCGGGACCCGCAGCGAGCGGCGCTGCAAACCGAGTGCCGCGCCGATCGCCATCTGGTCGTTGGCAGCGAAGATCGCGGTGAACTGTTGGTTCGCTTCGAGCAGGCGGTCGACCGCGAGCAGGCCGCTGAGCTCGTGGTATTCGCCCGGTACCACCAACGACTGGTCGAAGGCAATGCCCGCTGCCGCGAGGGCTGCCGCATAGCCGCGCAAGCGCTCGTTGGCGTCGGGATGCTCCGAACCGCCGGCGATGAAGGCGATGCGCCGATGGCCCAGACGGATCAGATGCTGCGTGCCGAGTCGCCCGCCTTCGAAGTTGTCGAAGTTCAGCGTGAACAGGCCCGGCGCCTTCAGCGTTCGGCCGGTCACGACGAGCGGCTGGACCTTGGCGTAGGTTTTCAAGGCCTGGTCGGTCAGGCGGCCGGTGAGCACGATGATGCCGTCGACGCGGCGCGACTGAAGCACGTCGATGCAGTGCGCCTCGGCCGCCGCATCCCAGTGCCCGCTGACGAACAGTGCGTTGTAGCCCGCCGGCAGCAACTCGTCTTCGATGCCCCGCATGGCCGCGCCGTAGAACGGGCTGTCGAGTGCCTGCGTGACCACGCCGATGCTGAAGGTGCGACCGCCGGCCAGACCGCGCGCGATCGGGTTCGGCACGAATCCCAGTGTCGCGATGGCCTCGTCGATGGCCTGTTTCTTGAGGTCGCTGACGATCGCCGTGCCGTTGAGAACGCGCGATACCGTGCTGGCCGATACGCCCGCCATTTGCGCGACCTTGCCGATCGTGACCGGCCCGCTGCCGCGCACCTTTGAAGAATGTTTCGTGCTGCCGGGACGCTTCTGGGTGGTCATTGAGGCCTGCGATTTCAGAAGTCGGTGAGTGTAGCGGCGCAGGCTGCGAATCAGTGCGATTTACAGCTTGGAACTGCCCGCACAGAGCGACTCGGCCGCGGCCGGCGCCGAAAGGAACGACAGGGCGCCGCAGCGCCCTGTAGGCAGGTGATGAGACCGGGTTTCGGAGGCCGCGCACAGAGCGGCACCGAAGCCTCAAGGACCGATGAACTTCACATCGTCGAAGTAGTAGGTCCGGGTGCCCGGCATGGCGCCGTAACCGGCGTCTCCCAGGCCATAGTCGAAGAAGATGTTGACCTTGTTGAAGGTCTTCGTCACATCCAGTTGCGAGGTCGGCAGGTAGCCGGGGAGGTTGGGGTCGGTCTGGTAGCCGTTCGGGCAGGCGCCGTTCGGGACGAAGTGCTTGCCCGCTGGCCCGAAGTCGAAGATCAGTGTTTCCCAGACGTTGGTTTGCGTGGTGCAGGCATCGACCTCGCTGTTGTAGTCGGGGCGGCCGGATTGCTCGACCTTCAGGTGCACGCGCATGCCGGCGTAGGCGCTGTACACGCGCACCGACATCTTGGTCGCCCCGGTGGCGAACGGGATGGTCGGCACGGCATCGTTGACCTTGCGCTGCACGGAGGTGCCGGCATACGTTTGGCCTGCGTTCTTGACGACCTTGGCCAGTTTGCCGGTCTTGGCGCCGTCGGCCGGCACGCCGGCATCCGCGTAGCCGACGAGGACCGAGTTCTCCGCGCCGCCGAAGCCGTTCAGGATCGACGGCTGCGACTGCGTGTTGTCGAAGTTCTTTTCGTCGAACGTGACCAGCACGGTGTCGGTGCCCGTGCCCGTGACGAAAGTGAGGTCGTCGAAGTAGTAGGTCTTGCCGCTGCCGAGGGTGCCGAAGTTGAAGAAGATCGTCGCCTTGTTGTAGGTCGTCGACAGGTTCAACACAGGCGTCCCGCTGGCCGCGTTGGCGAAGTTGAAGGTGAGGGTCTGCCAGCCGACCGCGGTGGTGGTGGCCTCGGTCTCGACCGACTTCGTGCCGTCGGCGATGTCTTCGACCTTGAGGCGCACCGGGATGCCCACATCGGGCGACCAGACGCGCACTGTCATCGTCGTTGCACCGGCCGTGAACGCGATGCGCTGGAGTCCGCCGTTCGGGACGGTGACCACCGTGGTGCCGCAGTAGAACGGCACACCGCTGCCGGGTTTGACGACTTTGCCGACCTTGTTGGTGCCGCCCACGGGGTCGGCGACCAGCGTCGAGTCGTAGCAGCCTTCGAAGCCGGTCAACGCCGCGGTGGTTTCGTCCAGCGTCGCGATCGTGGTCGGCATCGGGAGCGGCGCTGGCGCGGGTGTGGGTGCCGGAGCCGGTGCCGTGACACCGGCGACGACCTTGATGTCGTCGATGTAGTAGGCCTGGCCGGTCGTGACGACATCTGCATCGGGCGTGATCGCGATGACCTTGTAGGCCTTGGTCAAGTCGACGGCGCTGAAATCCCAGGTCACGGTGGTCCAGGTGTTGGCGGCCACGGTGGGTGAACCGGTGGCCTCGACGCTGGTACCGCCCGGCACCTCGACCTTGAACTTGATGACCGCGCCAGCGCGGGTCGAATAGACGCGGGCCGTGATCGCCGTGTTGGTGGTCGTGAACGGAATCGTCGGGATGGTGAAGTAGGTTCCACCAAAGGTGACGGGGTCCACGGGCTTCAGGATCTTCAGGGCATTGCCCGTGCCGCCAGTCGGACCCGCTTCGACCGTGGGCAATGCCCCACCGTAGGCGCCCAGGCCCGAAAACACCGGCGTCGCTTCATCGAACGACACGAAAGCGGCGCCCGGTGCCGGCGCCGGTGCAGGCGCGGCGGCGGCCGCGAGCGTGATGTCGTCGATGTAGTAGGTCTGGCCGGTCGTGACCACGTCGACGTCGGGTGTGATCGCGATGACGGTGTAAGCCTTCGTCAGGTCGACGGCGCCGAGGTCCCAGGTGACCGTGGTCCAGGTGTTCGCCGCCACGGTCGGTGCGCCGGCGACTTCGACGCTCGACCCCCCGGGCACCTCGACCTTGAGCCTGATCACCGCGCCGGCGCGGGTTGAGTAAACGCGGGCGGTGATGGCCGTGCGCGTCGCCGTGAACGGGATCGCCGCCACGGCAAAGAAGGTGCCACCGAAGGTCACCGCATTCGCGGGCTTGACGATCTTGAGTACGTTGCCGCTGCCGCCGACCGGGCCGGCCTCGACCGTCGGGAGCGCCCCACCGTAGGCGCCCATGCCGGTGAAGGCCGGCGTCGTTTCATCGAACGAGACCAGCACGCCGGTCGCAGGCACCGGTGCTGGCGCGGGCGCGGGCCCGGGTGAGGGCGCTGGCGCCGGCGCCGGCGCAGGGGTTGGAGGAACGGTCGTCGAAGGCGCAGGTGCCGCCGCGATCGTCGGCGGCGGTTCGGCGTCGCCGCCGCCGCACGCGCTCAACAGCAAACACGCGGCCGCGACGGCGGCGGAAAATTGGTGAGGTTTCGGATGAACGCGCATGGCAGGTCTTTCAGAAGGTCGTCACTGGTATGAAATCGCTTTCACACAGGATAAGGGGCGGGTGTTCGGTTGGCAATGCCGGCTCGCCTATCGGTTTCCCTACTTCGCTTGCGCGAGTGCGCCGGGGGACGCATTCAACACCTTGCCGTCGCTGAAACGCACCGTGATCGCCGCCTTCGTGGCGTTGAATGCGAGGTAGGTCTTGCGCCCGTCCGCACGCCGAAACACGCCGTACAACGGCGTGTCGGCGGTGACGCTGCCGTCGGGCGGGCCCATCTCGTTCAGGCTGAGCATCCAGTGCAGCGCGTGGGTTCGGGTGTCGCCGAGTTCGGCCGAGCCCCAACGGTCCCACTGGGCCAGGCCTTGTGCCGGACCGGCGAGCGCCATGTACTTGGCGAAAATGTCTTGCCAGATGTCGGCCGGTGGCGGGTACGGCGGCTTCTTGCCGTAGGTCGCGTAGGTTTCCATCTCGGGCTTCAACGCGGCGAGGTTGCGCTGCACGTACGCCGGGTCGCGCCCGAGGTAGGTCGAGGCGGTGGTGATCGGCAGCAGGTTGATGCCCTTGATCTGGCGCGGCTCGTCGGTCCACCAGGTGTTGTGGATGTACTGGCCGCCGAAGACTTGGCTGACCTCGACGTTCTTGTACTCGGGCGGAAACACGAGTCGGTGAATGTCGAACCAGTAGTGGTTGATGGCCTCGATCTCGGTGGTGTACAGGAACATGCCGAGGTCGCGAAGCTCGCGGTTGCCGTTGACCTCGCCCCACAGGATCAGGCCCGCCCAGGCGTTGATCGACTCCGACGACGACTCCTGGTTGTTGCCGAAGGCCCCGTACTCGCCGACGCCGCCCACGCCGGAGGCCCACGAGTGGCCTTCGTAAGGGTCGAAGTTGCGCAGGAACGGAAAGTCGGCGCGGCCACGTTCGGCCGTGGCGATGTCGGCGACCAGCAGGTCGACCATGCCGCCCCACTTGTCTTTGGCGGCCCAGGCCGGGTCGCGCAGGGCGATCTCGGCGACCGTGCGGATCCAGTAGCCGTAGGTGAAATGGTGGTCGTTGATCTGCTCGACGGTGAAAAATTCGTCGGGGTAGCTCGCCACCGCGCCGAGCGCCTTGTTGTAGTGGAAATAGCTCTTGGTGCTGTCACCCGAGAACCATTCCTCGATGCGCTTTTCGAGCATGCCGAGCAGTTGGTCGCGACCCGCCTGATTGCCCTGCTGCTCAAGCACGTCGAGCAGCTTGAGATTGCGTTGCAGCCCCTTGCCTTGCCAGTACGCGCCCTTGCCCTCCTGCAGCATCATGCGGCGCGCTTCGCGCTGGTCCTTGCTCATCAGGTCGCCCAGTTCGGCGAGTCGCGGTGATTCCTTGATGCCCGGCCAGTAGGGCACGAAGCCGTTGTACGTGTAGCGCGTCTTGAATTCCGCGGCCGGCAACAACCGGATCTGGCCGCGCACGGTGTCGAACGCCGGCCCGAGCTTGTTCGCGACGGTGGCGTTGTTGAACCACTGGTGCGGGTAGAGCCCGAGCAGCGGGCCGTTGTCGTCGCCCTCGACCGTGCGCGTCGTGGCTTTGAACGTGCTCTCGACCTGGCTCGTTGCCGGCTCGTAGCGCCAGTCGACCCGCGTGTCCTGAATGAAGGCGTAGGCATGCCGTGCGAACAGCGTGAGCGTCTGGGCCGTGTCGTCCGGCAGCGCAGCGGCCGAGAAGTAGCCCTTGCCCGCGGGCAGGCGACCCAGCCATTCGGTCGGCGAGACCTGCTCCCAGCGCACCCCCGTCGGGCCGAACAACGCATAGGCCTTGCCCTTCACGCGCAGCGCGAGCACACGCGGATCGGCACTGGCGATGTTTTGCGCCGCCTCGGGCAGGCGCAGCCGAGCATCACCTCGCGACAGCACGAACGAGACATAGGGGCTGCCGTGCGCCACCGTCGCGGTGAACTGATCGGCGTCACGCGCCATCGAGATGTCGATCGACCAGTCGCCGGCTTGGGCGAGCTTGGCGGTTCCGGGCTCGAAGGCAGCCGGCGAGATCAGCAGCGGGTCACGGTGCGGGTAGCGAATCTCGACGTCGCGCCGCGGGCTTGGCACGACCTCTTTCGTCGGCCTTGCGACTTCGAGGCCGGACGCTGTGGCCTTCACGCTGAGCGGCTGGGCGAAGATCGGGTCGGGCTTGGGGTTGAAGATCAGTGTCGAGTACCACTGATTCGTCTGCGCCGCGGTCTTCTGCATCGCCTCGGTGCGCAGGGTCGCCGCCGGCATGCCCTTGTCGCTGCCCTTGGGTGCCAGGAAGTAGGTGGCAGCGCCGACCTTGACGGGCTGTGCGGCAGCGGGTGCCAGCAGGCTGCAACCGACGAGGAAAACGAGGCAGCTGCCGGGCGCGAGTTTCATGCGTTGTCTCCTCATCGAGCGCTGAATCACGCCGTAGAGAATCATAGTGAAAACGCTTTCAAGCGGACCCGCTGGTTTACCCGACGCCGATGACGCCGGTCCGCGGCCCTGTCGCACGGGAAAACACGGGGTCCGCCAGCGTTGACTCCGACGATCGTTTCGAATTAATCTTGTGAAAGCGATTTCACGATTCTTCGGCACTCACATCCACCATGAACTTCGAATCCTTCCCGAGCAGATCATCGAGTCGTCGCAGCGGCGCAGTCCGGGTCGGGGTGACGCAGCGCCGGTGGCCTTCGGCGCTGGTCGCCGCCGCGCTGGCGCTGCCCGCGGCCAGCCAGGCGATCGACTTCGGGCCCTTCAGCCTCACCGGCTTCGCCAAGGTCGAAGTCACCCGTGTCAGCGACTACTGCCCGGACTGCCAGCGCGACCGGTTCGCCACAAAGGAGTTCGCGTGGGCCGACGAGCTGGTGCAGGGCAAGTCGTACGGCGCCGGCACCACGAACGTGACGCTGGTCCAACCGTATTTGGGGGCCAAGTTCGATCTGCCGCGCGGCTTCAAGTTGTCTGGGCTGTTGAGCCAGCGCTGGCGTGACGGCAAGGAAGACTTCAAGGGGTATCTGTACGACGCCAACGTCGCCGTCAGTCACGAAGACTACGGCAGCCTGCGCGTCGGTGCGATGCAGACGCGCGCCTGGAGCATGGCCGACTTCCCGTTCGGTACCAACATCGGCCTGGCCGATGCCTGGGGCTCGAGCGGCGCCGGCTACGGCCTGTTGACGCGCGCCATTCGCTACACCTCGCGCCCTCTCGACGTGGCCGAGGGCGACCTCGTGCTCGAAGCCACTTACGACATGGGCAAGGGCGGATGGCAGCGCAACAAGCCGCGCTTCTGGGAGGTCTGGGTGCACTACGGCCGCGGTGACCTGAGCCTCGAATTCATGTACCAGAACGCCCGCAACGGCACGCCGAGCGCCTTCGGTCACGGCCCGTTCACGAGCCTGTTCTACGACCGCTCGTTCGATCAAGCGCTCGGCAGTTCGGGCCAGAGCATCGCGATGGTGATGGCGACCTACCAGGTCGACTCCAAAATCGAAATCCTCGGCGGCATGCGTGGCAACCGATGGAGCGGCGCCTACGCCAAGTTCCTCCAATCGCGAACCGTCAACCCGGGCGGCTACGACATCTGGAACAACCCGTTCAACGTCGACTGGAGCAAAGACCTCGGCGGCGGCGTTTACAAGGGCTATCCGGCCACCTCGCTCGATGTGGTGCTCGGCGCGCGCTACAAAATGGGCAAGTGGGTGGCGCATACCGGCATGGTGCACCTGGGCGCCGCCGCGACTGCCAACCCGACCGATCGTGGGCAGTCAAACTCGGCCACGATCAACACCCTCGGCCTCAACTACGACGTGGCTCAGGGGTTTCAGGTCTACGGTTTGGCGGGCCTGGTGAACTACGCCAGAAAGGGCCTCGCGCCCACGACCATGCCGAGTAACTCGGCCTTCACGAACATCGACTCGCGTGTGGCGACGCGCGGCACCTATTTCGGCGCCGGCGCGGTCTACGCGTTCTGACATCCCCAGCTCAAGGTCAATCTTCATGAAGCATCACCACTTCACCGCGGCGTCGATTCGCGCCGCGTTCGCCGGCCTGCTGGCTGTCTTGCTGGTTGCCTGCGGCGGCGGCGGCACGACGCCCGTCACCGGCGTGCAGGTTCGCGCACTGAGCGCCGACTACACCGCGCGTAAGGCGGTGGCGTACTCGCCGTACCGAACTGCCACCAACGTCGACGGCCTGGCGGGCGAAGCGGTCCCGGCGGCCAACATCAAGCAGGACCTCGACCTGCTCATCGCGGGGGGCTTCGGGTTGATCCGGCTGTTCGACAGTTCCGACAAGGTGGCCAAGCAAACCCTGCAAGTCATCCGCGCCAACAACCTGAACCTCAAGGTGCAGCTCGGCGCCTATGTGCAAAGCGGCGATGACGCGTTCAGCCGGGCCGAACTGGCCCGCTGCGTGGCGCTGGCCAACACGTTCAACGACATCGTGCTGGCGGTCAGCGTCGGTAACGAAACGATGGTCAACTGGTCGTTCAACAAGGTCTCGCCTGCGGTCATGGCCGGCTACCTCACCACGGTGCGCAGCCAGATCGCACAGCCGATAACGACCGACGACAACTACGCTTTTTGGGCCAGCGCGCCGACCGTGATCACCGATGTTGTCGACTTCGCGTCGTTGCACACCTACGCCGAGCTCGACACCTACTTCGACCCCACGCGCTGGGACTGGAAGTTCAAGGAGGTGCCGGCGGCGCAGCGTGCGGCGGCCATGATGGACGGCGCGTTCGCCGAGACCCGGCGCCAGTACAACGAAGGCCGCAGCTTCCTCGACAGCAAGGGCCTCGCCTACATCCCGATCGTCATCGGCGAGACCGGCTGGAACGCGGTCGATCTGGGTCGTTTGGCGTTTCGCGCCCACCCTGTGAACCAGAAGATGTTTTTCGACAAGCTCACCACGTGGGCCACCGAAGGCCGCACCGGCGCCGGGCCCAAGGCGGTGTTCTATTTCGAGGCCTTCGACGAGGCCTGGAAGCAGGGCGACGACAAGTGGGGCCTGTTCAACGCGCAGCGCCAGGCGCGCTACGTGATCCAGTCGCTCGGCACTTGTGGCGTCACCTGGGCCTGCGAATCGGGCGCCTACAGCGCGGCCGACGCGGTGTACTTCGTTCCGCCGGTGGTCAATGCCGTGATCACGGAAAACAAGTTCACGCTGTTCTCCGAGGCGGCGCTCGGCAGCTCGGAAGTGCGGCCGACGGCGCTGCGCTGGGATGCCTTCGACGGCGACAGCGTGGTGGCCCCCGAGGTGACGAGCACGTCGGCCCCGGGCGATGCCACGCACAGCATCGAGATCACCCCGCAGCCGAAGGTCTACGGCTGGGGCTTTCTGAACCAGTCGGCGACGACCCCGCCGACCACGGCGAATCTCTCGGCATTCGAGTCCAGCGGCAGCCTGCACGTCAGCATCAAAACGATGTACCCGGGCAAGATCGAGATCGGTGTGTCGAGCGACAACCAGAATCGGGACACGCAAGAGGCCTATCTGCAGATCGGCAATGGCGACTACGGCTACTGCAACACGGGGGCATGGTGCCAGGTGACGATCCCGCTGGCGGCGTTCAAGGCCGCCAACCCGAAACTCGACTTGTCTCTCGTGTTGTCGCGATTCATCATCGCCGACCGCTACGCCTTCACCGGCAAGGCCAACAGCGCCAACATCACGACGAAGCTCAACATCGACGCGATCTACTGGTCGAGGTGAATCGATCGCGGCCCGCTCTGTCGCGCTGCGGCCGGGCCGCACCCACGACCGCACCCACGACCGCATTGGCGAGGCATGTCTGTGCAAGACCCCACGAAACGCCTGCGCCTGCCGCAACGCGCGGTCGCGCTCGTGCTGGCCGGTGACAACGGCAGTGGCCCGCCGCGATCGGGCGGCCAGCGCGCCGCGCCGGCGACGCATTTCGGCGGCAAGTTCCGAACCGTCGACTTCGCGTTGTCGAACTGCCTGAACTCGGGCATTCGCCGCATCGGCGTGGTCACGCCGTACAAGAGCCACAGCTTGCTGCGCCACCTGGAGCGGGGCTGGTCGTTCCTGAAGATCGAGGCGAACGAGTTCGCTGCCGTGTTGGCGCCGCGGCATCGCCACGACGAACAGAGCGGGTGTCGCGGCAGCGCCGATGCCTTGTCGCAGAACATCGACATCTTCGAAGGCTTCAACGCCGAGTTTTTGGTGCTGCTCGCCGGCGAGCACGTCTACAAGATGAACTACGCGTCGATGCTGGCGGACCACGTGGCCAAGGGCCGCGAATGCACCGTGGCCTGCATCGAGGTGCCGCGCGACGACGCGCGTGCCTTCAGCGTGCTGGGGGTCGACGCGCAGTGGCGCATCGAGGAGCTCGCCGACAGGCCGGCCGAACCGCGGTGCGCGCCGGGCAGCACCGATCGCGCGCTGGTCAGCATGGGGATCTACGTCTTCAATGCGAAATACCTCTTGGTCGAATTGACCCGAGACCAGGCCGATCCGAGGTCGACGCATGACCTCGGGCAAGACATCGTGGCGCGGGCAGTGCGCGAGGGCCATGCCGCTGCGCACCTGTTCGACCTCAGCTGTGTCGGCACGGCCCCCGGGAACGCGCCCTATTGGCGCAACGTCGGCACCATCGATGCGTACTGGGAGGCCAACGTCGATCTCACATCCACCAAGCCGCAGCTTGACCTGTACGACTCGCATTGGCCGATCCGGACCCACCACGCCGAACTGGCACCGGCCAAGTTTCTCCACAACGAGCCCGACCGTCGCGGCATGGCGGTCGAATCGATGGTCGCCAGCGGCAGCGTGATTTCGGGCTCGGTGCTGCGCTCGGTGCTGTTCTCGTCAGTTCGCGTGCACTCGTATGCCAGCGTCGAGTGGTCGGTGCTGCTGCCCGAGGTCGAGGTCGGGCGCCACGCGCGCTTGCGAAAAGTGGTGGTGGAGCGCGGCTGCGCGATCCCCGATGGCCTCGTGATCGGCGAAGACGCGGCGGCCGATGCCGAGCGATTCGTCAGAACCGATGCCGGCATCACGCTCGTGACCGCCGACATGCTCGCGCGCTTGCCGCCCCAACCATGCGCTACTTCCTGACCTCACGCGGCAGCAACGCACGGCTGACCGAGCAGGTGCCTCTGGCGCCCTGCCACGCTGACGCGAGCCTGCCCGTGTTGCTGGTGAACACCGGGCGACGCTTCCAGGCCCTCGAGGGCTTCGGCGGCGCGTTCACCGAAGCGGCCGCGGTGACATGGTTGCGCCTGGGCGCCGGCCAGCGCGAACAACTGCTGCGCGGCTATTTCGACCGTGACGCCGGCCATGGCTACACGCTTTGTCGCGTGCACATGAACAGTTGCGACTTTGCGCTCGGCAACTACGCCCATGTCGGGACCGCAGACGACGTTGACCTGAAGAGCTTCAACATCGACCGCGACCGCCAGGCACTGCTGCCGTTCATTCAGGCCGCACTGCGGGTTGCTGGCCGCCCGATCCAACTGCTCGTCTCGCCCTGGAGCCCACCGGCCTGGATGAAGAGCAACGGCCAGATGAACCACGGCGGTACGCTGCTGCCGCGCTACCGCCAGGCCTGGGCGCGCTGCTTCGTGCGCTTCATCCAGGCTTACCAGGCCGAGGGCGTGCCGGTCTGGGGGGTGTCGGTGCAGAACGAGCCAGCGGCCACGCAGCGCTGGGACTCCTGCACCTACAGTGCCGAAGAAGAACGCGACTTCGTCCGCGACCACCTCGGGCCCGAGCTGGCCAAGGCCGGGCTCGGCCACATCAAACTGGTGATCTGGGATCACAACCGCGACCTGATGGTCGAACGCGCCAGCGTCGTCTACGCCGACCCCGAAGCGGCGAAGTACGTCTGGGGCACTGGCTTTCATTGGTACGGCGAGAACCACTTCGATCACGTGCAACTCGTGCACGACGCCTGGCCCGACAAGCAGTTGCTGTTCACCGAAGGCTGCCAGGAAGGCGGGCCGCACCTCGGCTCCTGGGATCTGGCCGAGCGCTATGCGCGCTCGATGATCAACGACCTGAACCGCTGGACGGTCGGCTGGATCGACTGGAACCTGCTGCTCGACGAGACCGGCGGCCCCAACCATGCGGG
>JANMWQ010000464.1:0-2690 GCA_031394085.1 Rhizobacter sp.
CCCAGCTTGCGCCGCACGACATCGCCGGAGCGGTCGAACACGACCGTGAACGGCAGCGCGCCACCCGTGTTGCCGAGGTCGCGCGCCAGCTCGATGCCGTCGCTGCCCGCCAACCCGATCGCGAAGCCGACCGGGCGCCGGGCGAGGAACTCGGTGACGGGCTGCAGGTTGTCGACCGCCACGCCCACCACTTGCCAGCCGGTGGCCGCGTGTTCGCGTTGAAAGCTGTCGAGCATGGGCAACTCGGCGACGCACGGCGGGCACCATGTGGCCCAGAAGTTCAGCAGCAACGGCTTGCCACGGAAGGCGTTCAGTGCGAGCTGACCGCCCGACGGCCGATCGAAACGCATGCGCCAGACCTGCGCATCCGGTGCCTCCGGCCGGCGCGTGTGCCACAGCGCGGCGCCCAGGCCAGCCGCACCGGCCGCGGCGGCCACACCGGCGATCAGCGCGCTGCGGCGCTTCATGAGCCGCCCGCCATCAATTTGTGCAGCGCCACCAAGTCGCCCCGCTGCGAGCGCCCGCCGGCATCGCGCTTCAAGCCGCCGCGCAGGTCGTCGTGGTCGAGCACGCTCAAGTGCACGGTGACGCGTTCGCCGAACACCGCGCTGGTGTGGGCGACGCTGAGCACATCGACGAGCGCGCCGCGCGGCCCGTCGCGGCTGCCGACGTCGTAGTCGACTCGGCGGTCGATCAGCGTGAGTTCAGCGGCTTTCGAGTCGTCGCAAAACAGCTCGAGGTGGATGTTGTTGAGCCGGGTCGCGGTGCCGCGCCAGACGGCGCCGGTCAGGTGCGGGCGGAACTCGGCGAGGCGCTCCATCCAGACCACCGCGATTTCTCGCAGTTCGGCCAGCTCGGCCGGCTGTGTCTCGGCGCAGAAGATCGCCAGGTACTCGCGCACCTCGTCTTCGACGACATCGTTGCCCGGCAACTCGGCAGCGCGCGTGCCCGAGCGCCCCAACGCGCGCGCAGCGCGGCGCTTGGCCGGCCCGTATTCCATTCCTTCCTCCACGACGAGGCGGGCGGCGGTCGCGGCGATCTCTCCGGTCAGTGCTGAGCTCATTCGCGATTCTAGAAAGATCAGGGCACTTCGACCGCGCCCATGCGCGCGCTGACCGTGCCGGCACGGCCGACCACGTAAGCCGAGCCGGGCCGCTTCTCGAAGCGCTTCGGCGCCGGCAGCATCACCGCCAGCTGCGCCGCCTGCATGCCGCCCAGGCCATTCGCGCCGACGCGGAAGTAGTGCTGCGCCGCGGCTTCGGCGCCGAACACGCCTTCGCCCCACTCGACATTGTTCAGGTAGATCTCGAGGATGCGCCGCTTGCCCAGCAAGCCTTCGAGCATGTAGGTGATCGCGAACTCCTGCGCCTTTCGCAGCAGGCTGCGCTCGCCGCCGAGGAACAGGTTCTTCGCGAGTTGCTGCGTGATGGTCGAGCCGCCGACGACCCTGGGTTGCGGGCGCACGGCCGGCTTCGGCGGCGTGGCCACCTTGCCGGACGCCACCTTCTGCAGGCGCTTGTCGAGCTGTTGGTTGATCTTCTCGACGCGGGCTTCGGCTTTCTGGTTGCGCTCCCAGGCTTTCTCGAGCGCGTCCCACTCGACGCCGCTGTGCTCGGCGAAGCCGGCGTCTTCCGAGGCGATCACCGCGCGCTTGAGGTTCGGCGCGATGCGGTCGTAGGGCGTCCATTGCTGGCGCCAAGCGAGTGCGTGCTTCTCGGTCAGCAGCCGCCACACCTCCGAGCGCTGGAAGGTCGTCGATTGCGGGTCGACCACGGTCATCAACGCGACGCGCGCCAGAAAGTACAGCTGCAAAGCCAGCGCCGACAGCAGCAGCAGCGCGAAGACCCGCCAGACCGATCTCACGGCCGACCTCACGATTTTTTGCCCGCTGCGTTCATGCGCGCGCGCAGCGCGGCGAGCACGGCCGTCGTGCCCGGCCGCACGCCGCGCCACAGCTCGAATGCGACCGCCGCCTGCTCGACCAGCATGCCCAGGCCGTCGCGGCCACGCGCCCCGCACTCGGCGGCCCAGTCGAGAAAGGGCTGCGCGCTCGGGCCGTACATCATGTCGAGCGCGAGCGCGCCGGGTGCGAGCACGACCGGCGAAACAGGCACTGAGGCGCCCTGCAGGCTGCTGGCCGACGCGTTGATCACGACATCGAAATCACGCCCGCAGCCCGCCAGCGGCGCGGCGCGCAGCAGCGTGGCCGATTCGACATCGCGGTGCCGGGCAACGAGCGCGCGGGCCTTTTCCAGCGTGCGGTTCGCCACCACCACTTCGGCCGGTCCGGCCGACAGCAGCGGGCCGAGCGCGCCCGAGGCGGCGCCCCCCGCGCCGATCAGCAGCACACGCGCACCGGCCAGTGGCACGCCGGCGTTGCGCTCGATGTCGTTGACCAGGCCGACGCCGTCGGTGTTGTCGGCGAGCCAGCCGCCGGCATCGAAGCGCAGCACGTTGGCGGCCTGCGCGAGCGTGGCGCGCTCGGTGTGCAGCGCGGCCGACGCGAACGCATCGAACTTGAACGGCACCGTAACGTTGCAACCTTTCGCACCGCCCGCGGCGAGTGCGCGCATCGCCTCGGCGAAGCCGCCGAGCGCCACCAGCAGCCGGCCATAGTCCATCACTTGCCCGGTCTGCTGCGCGAACGCGGCGTGGATGAAGGGCGACTGGCTGTGCTCGACCGGGTTGCC
>JANMWQ010000497.1:0-3983 GCA_031394085.1 Rhizobacter sp.
AACTGCGAGCTCGCCGAGTGCGGCGCCGAGGTGCGCGCCATCGCCAGCGTGTAGTGATCGTTCTTCAGGCCGTTGTTGGCCTCGTTCGAGATCGTCGCCTTCGTCGCCTTCTGGCGCATGCCGGGCTCGAAGCCGCCACCCTGGACCATGAAGCCCGGGATGACGCGGTGAAACACCGTGCCGTCGTAGTGACCGGCGTCGACGTAGTCGAGAAAGTTCTTCGACGAGATCGGCGCCTTGGCCTCGTCGAGTTCGATGCGGATCGTGCCCTTGCTGGTTTCGATGTCGATTTGCGTGCCCATGCTTATTTCTCCAAGGTGGCTCGTGTGATGGTGATCGGCGCGTTGGGCACATCGGCGTGCGGGCCTTTGGTGCCGGTGGGCACGGTGCGGATCTTCTCGATCACGTCCATGCCCGAGACGACCTTGCCGAACACCGCGTAGCCGTTGCCGTCGCGGGCGTTGGCGGCATCGAGCCGGTCGTTGTCGGCGACGTTGATGAAGAACTGCGAGGTCGCCGAGTTCGGCTCGCCGGTGCGCGCCATCGCAACGCTGCCGCGCACGTTCGACAAGCCGTTCTTGCTTTCGAGCGCAATGGGTGGGCGGGTCGGCTTTTCTGTCATGTCGGCGGTCATGCCGCCACCCTGGATCATGAAGCCGGGGATCACGCGGTGAAAGACGGTGCCGTTGTAGTGACCGGCCTTCACATAGTTCAAAAAGTTGTCGACCGACTTCGGCGCCTTGGCGGCATCGAGTTCGATGACAATGTCGCCGGCCGAGGTGGCGAGCTTGACCTTCTGGGCGTACGCCGACGAGGCGACGCACAGGGCGAGCGCGATCGCGGCGCGGCGGGTCCAGCGAGAAACGGAATGGGTCATGGGCGCTTTCATTGGCTGTGGATGACGTTCATGGCGCGGCTGCCGAAGCCGCCGAGCTCGCCGAACCTGGTATTGCCGCCTCGACCGCACGCGGCTTGTACAACCCGCGCACCAGCGCGAGCTTCGGTGCCACGGTGACGTTGGCCGGATCGAGCTTGCGCGCGCGCGCATACGACTGCGATGCCAGCGCGGCGTAAACGTCGCCGAGGTTCTCGTGCGCGGTCGCATACGACGGGTTCGTTCGCAGTGCCTGCTCCAACGTCGCGCGGGCCTTCGCGTAGTCGCCGCCGGCGGCATACAGCGCGGCCAGGTTGTTGTACGGCTCGGCGAGATCGGGATGGTCCTCAGTGAGCTTTTGAAACACCGTGATCGCATCGGTGTCACGCTTCGCATCGGCCAGCATCACGCCCTTCATAAAGCGCATTTGTGGATCGTTCGGCTTGAACGCGAGGAACTGGTCGGCACGCTGCATCGCATTGACGGCCTGGCCGGAGTAGTACAAGCGTTGCACGTCGCTCAGGTCGTCGGCGCGCACAACGGAAAACGCGACCAGACCGATCACGGCGCTGAGGCAGAGCAGCATTCGGCGGGTCGAGAAATTCAGGCAATGCATCGGCATCGGGGTGTCGAAGTGGAAGTGCGTATCGCGGCAAACCGATCGCACGTGGCCGACGCGCGAGACAGCCCGTTATACTGAAATGATTGTAGTGCAGGCCTTCTTGCCAGGACGCCACCGATGCCAGCCACAGCCCCCCTGCGGCCTTGCCTCGAAGCCTCACGACACCCCATTTTCCGGTTCTGCGGCCCGGGCATTCGATGCCAAAGCCTCGAAACTGCCATCGGCCATGACGCTTCGCATCCACAACACGCTCTCGCGCGCGCTCCAGACCTTCACGCCGATCGAGCCCGGCCACATTCGCATGTACGTGTGCGGCATCACGATCTATGACCTGTGCCATGTCGGGCATGCGCGGATGATGATCGCATTCGACCTGATCTACCGCTGGCTGCGCGTGCTCGGCTACCGCGTGACCTACGTGCGCAACGTCACCGACATCGACGACAAGATCATCCGCCGCGCACTTGAGCGCGGCATCGCGATCCGCGCGCTCACCGACGAGATGATCGCAGCGATGCACACCGACCTCGACGCGCTCGGCATGCTGCGCCCGACGCACGAGCCGCGCGCGACCGAGTACGTGCCGCAGATGCTCTCGATGATCGAGGCGCTCGAAGGCAAGGGCCTGGCCTACCGGTCGAGCAACGGCGACGTGAATTACGCGGTGCGCAAGTTCCCCGGCTACGGCAAGCTCTCGGGCAAGTCGATCGACGAGTTGCGATCGGGCGAGCGCGTGGCCGTGCTCGATGGCAAGGACGACCCGCTCGACTTCGTGCTCTGGAAGGCCGCCAAGCCCGACGAGCCCGCCGATGCGAAGTACGAATCAGGCTACGGCACGGGTCGCCCGGGCTGGCACATCGAGTGCTCGGCGATGGCGTGCGCGCTGCTCGGCGAGCGATTCGATCTGCACGGCGGCGGCGCCGACCTGCAGTTTCCGCACCACGAGAACGAGATCGCGCAGAGCGAAGGCGCGACCGGCCAGGGGCCGGCGGCGTTTTGGGCGCACAACGGGCTGCTCAATGTCGACCACGTGAAGATGTCGAAATCGCTCGGCAACTTCTTCACCATCCGCGAGGTGCTGCAGCGCTACGACGGCGAAACGATCCGCTTCTTCATGTTGCGCACGCACTACCGCAGCCCGTTCAACTTCAGCGACGCCGGCCTCGACGACGCGCGCGCTGCGCTGCGTCGGCTGTACACCGCGCTCGACGGGCTCGGCGGGCTCGATGTGCCCGTCGCCCCAATCGACTGGGCACAGCTGCAGGCCGCGACCTTTCGCGCCGAGATGAACGAAGACTTCAACACACCCGGTGCGGTCGCGGTGCTGTTCGAGCTCGCGAACGAGGCCAACCGAACGCGCTCGCCCGAGGTCGCCGCGTTGCTCAAAGGCCTGGCCGCCACGCTCGGCCTTTTGCAGCAAACGCCGCGCGACTACCTGCGCGCCGGCAACACGCTCGATGAAGCCGGTATCGCCGAGCGCATCGGCGCGCGCGACGCCGCGAAGCAGGCACGCGACTTCGTGCTCGCCGACCAGATCCGCACGGCCTTGCTCGCACAAGGCATCGCGCTCAAAGATACGGCCAGTGGCACGACCTGGGTGAAGGCCTGATGCCAACGCGTGCCATCACGCCGGAGCTGGCGGCGACGAACGGCGCAGGCGCGCCACCGCTGATCGCACCGGACTACTGGGACGAAGCTTGCAAGCACCTCGGCAAGCGCGACCGTGTAATGCGCAAGCTGATTCCTCGGTTCGGCGAAGGCCGGCTGCACAGCCGCGGCGATGCGTTCACGACCCTGGCGCGTTCGATCGTCGGCCAGCAGATTTCGGTCAAGGCGGCGCAGTCGGTGTGGTTGCGTTTCGCAGCATTGGTGAGCGATCCGTCGACTCACCTGGCGCCGGCCTCGGTGCTCGGGCTCGACACCACCCAGATGCGGGCTGCCGGCCTCTCCGCGCGCAAGTGCGAGTACCTCTGCGACCTGGCCGCGCACTTCGAAGCAGGCTCGGTGCATGTGCGGCACTGGCAGCAGATGGACGACGAGGCGATCATCGACGAGCTTGTCGCGATCCGAGGGATCGGCCGCTGGACCGCCGAGATGTTCCTGATCTTTCACTTGATGCGCCCGAACGTGTTGCCGCTCGACGATGTCGGCTTGATCAACGGCATCAGCGTCAACTACTTCAGCGGCGAGCCGGTCTCGCGGGCCGAAGCGCGCGAGGTCGGCGACGCCTGGGCGCCGTTTCGCTCGGTCGCCACCTGGTACATCTGGCGCAGCCTCGATCCGCTGCCGGTAGACTATTGACTCTGCGACCGTTGCCTTCGCGCGAAGGAACACACGAATGAGCAAACGACACTTTCTCGAGTTCGAGCAGCCAGTCTCCGAGCTCGAATCGAAGATCGAAGAACTGCGCTATGTGCAGAACGAATCAGCGGTCGACATCTCAGAAGAGATCGATCGCCTCGGCAAGAAAAGCTTGCAGCTCACGAA
>JANMWQ010000501.1:0-1971 GCA_031394085.1 Rhizobacter sp.
GCGCGCCGCGCGGCCTGCTCGCCGAGCGTGATCATCAGGTTGCGCGAGCCGAAGTCGGTGAACGCGATCCGACCGACCTCGGGCTTGATCACCACATCGGCCTCGCGCAGTTCGAGCCGCGTCAGCGAACTCGCCATGATGTCGAACGACTGCATCAAGAGCTCGAACATGCCCACAGAGTGCCCGGCCTGCGGGTTACCGCTCAGGCTCACCGCACCACGTGCTCGGCGCCGAGCTCGCGCGCGATGCGGATCGGAACCGGGCTGATCAACCCGCCGTCCACGTACTCGTTGTCGTTCAGGCGCGCCGGGATGAACACGGCCGGCACGCTGCTCGAAGCCCGCACCGCGAAGCCGGTGTCGCCGGTGCGGAAGATCGCGGGCTCACCGGTGGTGAGGTTGGCCGCGACCGCGGCGAACGGCAGCTTCAGGCGCTCGATCGGCGCGCTGTTCAGGTACTTGTTGACGAAGGCCTGCAATGCGTCGCCGGCCACCATGCCGCGCTTGTTGCCGTTGACGAGATCGGCCACGTCGCCGTCCTTGACTTTCATCGCCACCTCTTCCATCTGCGCGCCGCTGTAGCCGGCGGCGAAGAACGCACCGATCAACGCGCCTGCGCTGGTGCCGACCACCAGGTCGGGCACCAGACCCTCCTGCTGCAGCACCTTGATGACACCGATGTGCGCGAAGCCACGCGCCGTGCCACCGCCGAGCACCAGCGCCCAGCGGGGCCGCGCCGCTGCGGCCGAGGCCGCAGACGCCGAACCGGCCGCTTTGGCGCGGGCGCCGGTCGGTCCGGGCGATTTGGGCGCGGTCTGCGATTGCGCGGCGGCACTGCCACCGCCGACGGCAGCCAGCGCGCCGGCGGCATTCAGGAACGAACGGCGGTCCATGTCAGTTGCTCTTCGCGACAGGCACGACAGGCACGACAGGCGCAGAGCGCGCAGAGGGCGCGAGACCGTTCTTCTCGATCATCGACTTCAAGCGACCGAAGGCTTCCTCGAAACTGTCCGGCGGCTCGCCGCGCGTCATGTTCGCGACTTTCTCGCCGAGGATCGTCAACTCGACGCGGCGGTTTTCCCTGCGGCCAGCGTCGTGGTCGTTCGGCGCCACGGGCTTGTCGAACGCGAACCCGGCGGCGCTCATGCGCACGTCGACGACGCCGCGCTTGCCGAGTTGCTGGCGGATCGTCTGCGCGCGATCGTCGGAGAGCTTCTGGTTCAACGGGCGCGCGCCCTGGCTGTCGGTGTGGCCTTCGAGCACGATGTGGGCGTTGGTCTTGTCTTTCAAGATCGACGCGACCCGGTCCAGGAACTCGTGCGCCTCGACCTGCGTGAAGCTGGCCTTGCCGCTGTCGAACGCGACCTTGTCGGTCGGCATCACGAGCAGCACGCCACGGTCGGTCTGCGCGATCGGGATGACCTGCGACGCCTTCACGGCGGCCGTCGGTTTGGGTTTCGGCGGCGGGCTCGCGCAACCGCTCAATTGGGCAATGGACGACACCGTGAACACTGCGGCGAGCGCCCAGCGCGACGGGAGGGTCGACCTCGTGTTCGTCTCGTTTCGAAGTGCTCAAAGGCCGCGAATGCTGGAGGCTGCGCCGTTGAACCGCGCAACCGCAGCGACCACGCCGCTCGCTTGCTGCCCTGCGTGCGTGCGTGCTTGCGCTAGTGCCGGCCGCGTCGCTGGCGGAACGCACCGCCGTGCGCAAACCGTTCGTTCAGGCCGCCAGACACTTCGGGCAAAGCGGGCGCACCGTGCGCAACACCGCGTCGATCAGGAACGCCTCCCAGTGCGCGAGCGCATCCGGCGTCTCCAATGGCTCACCCAGAAACGCCGACAACGTGAACCGGTTCGACAGGTAGAAGTAGCCCATCGAGGCGATCATCAGGTACACATCGCGCGCGGCCACGTCGGTGCGAAACAGCTTTAGCTGAACGCCGCGCGCCAGCACCTCACTGAGCACGCTGAC
>JANMWQ010000529.1:0-9675 GCA_031394085.1 Rhizobacter sp.
AAGCTCTTGCGCGCGAACAGCTTGGCCTGCGCCTGTTCGGGCAGGTCGGTGATGTTCAGGATGTTCTTGACGATCAGCGTGTCGATCACGTCTTCGAGCACGCGCACGAAACCGGCGTCGAGTTGATCGAAGTCGGCCGACGACGCGGCGCCGACGAACGCGAGCAACTCCGAATCACCTTCGACGACAAACTCGACGGCCACGCCCGAATCGCGGTGCACGCTGTCGATCTGGCCTTGGTCATTGCGGCGAACATAAGGCATGGCGGCGGCCTGGAAAAGTCAGCTCACAGCGTACCGTAAGAGTGCAATCCGGAAAGGAACATGTTCACGCCGAGGAACGCGAAGCTCGTGACGACCAGCCCCGTCAGCGCCCACCAGGCCGAAACATTGCCGCGCAAGCCCTTCATCAGCCGCATGTGCAGCCAGGCCGCGTAGTTGAGCCACACGATCAGCGCCCAGGTTTCTTTCGGATCCCAGCTCCAGTAGCCGCCCCAGGCCTCGGCGGCCCAGAACGCGCCGAGGATGGTCGCGATCGTGAAGAACGCGAAGCCGACCGCGATCGATTTGTACATCAGGTCGTCGGCGATCTCGGCGCTCGGCGTGCGGGCGTTGATCCACTTGCGCCCGAGGATCGTGAACGCGAAAAACACCATCAGCCCGCCGACCATGCGGCCCGATTTTGTGACCGAGGCCATGCCGTCGGCCGAGAGCCCGCCGAACAGCGCGAAACCGATCAGCGGCACTGCGATCACGATGCCGGGCACGCCGAGCAGGCCGATCCACAGCGCACGGCTGGTGGCGTTTTTCAGCACGTAGGCGAGTGCCACCATGGCCGAGAGCGCGAAACTGCCGTAGCCGATGAAATTGGCCGGCACGTGCACTTTCATCCACCAACTCTGCAGCGCGGGCACCAGCGGCTGGATCTCGCTCGCCTCGCGTGCCACCGTGTACCAGATCAAAAAGCCGACCGCCGCGCTCACGATCAGCATCACGAACGCGCCGAGAGACTTGATCTTGTAGTGCTGCTCGTAGTACAGGTAGAACAGCGCCGTCATCCAGCAGAACAGCACGAACACTTCGTACAAGTTGCTGACCGGGATGTGGCCGATGTCGGCGCCGATCTGGTGGCTCTCGAACCAACGCACCATCGTGCCGATGAGGGCCATGACGACGGCGGCCCAGGCCATGCCGGAGCCGATGCGCACGGCGGTGTTGTTCTCGGTCTTCGCCGCGAAGCCGATCCAGTAGAACGCGGTGCTCATGAAGAACAGCACGCACATCCACATGATCGCGCTCTGGCTCGACAAGAAATACTTCAGCATGAAGACCTTGTCGCCCTGCGCGAGGTCGGCGCCGAAACCGTCCGTCTGGCGGCTGTAGAGGCCGATCGCCCAAAGCGAAGCGACGGCAACAAAGATCATCAGCACCCGCAGCGGGCCCCAGAACCAGCCGAGCACGATCGCCACCGGCAAGGCGCCGACCAGGATCAGCTTCTCGTAGTAATCCATCGCGCCGGCGTAGCGCGAGAAGGCGTAGGCGCCGCCGCTCAGCACGAGCGCCGCGAAGGCCCAGTCGAACAGCGAGCGGCCGGTGAAGAAGCCGGCCGGCCCGGAAGGGCGGCCTATGGTCATGTCATTCATGCCATTCATGCCCTTCATGGGCTTCAGCGTGGTGGTGTTCATCGGGCGTCTCTCAGAATCTGGTGCTTGAGCTGCTCGAACTCGGCGTCGGCGTCCAGGGTGCGGCGCGTGGTGGACATGGCCGCGGTGATTTTGGTTCCGGTGCCCGCTGGCGCGAGCCACACCCACAGGCGCCGCTCACGAATGTAGAGCATCGCGAAGACGCCGATGATCAGCAGCACGGCGCCGAGGTAGACCAGCTTCTTGCCGGGCGCGCGCGCGACCTGGAAGACGCTGGCCTGTATCTGCTTGAAGTCGGCGAGCTCGAACAGCACCGGCGCGGGGTAGAAAAAGCTGTCGGAGAGCGACAGCACCGATTGGGTCATGAAGGCTTGCGTCTTGTCGTCGGTCGGCAGCGGCGGCAAGCCCGCGCGCTCGCGCGTTAGGCTCAGCAGCTCGAACAGGCTGCCGTTCAGGATGCGCAGCAGCACCTCGGAGATGCGGCCGCGGTCGGGCGCGGGCACGCTGCCTTCGATGAACTCGGAGATCGCCTGCAGGCCCGCGACCTGCTTGACCGAATCGGCGTTGTCTTTCGGGCGCGCACTCTCAGCGCCGGCGAACAAGGCGAGCGCACGGTCGGCGGTGGTGGTCAGTTGTGCAGCCATCTCGGGCTTGCCGGCGGGCGTGGCGAGCGCCACGTAGCGGGCTGCGGCCTTCGCGCGCAGGGCCGGGTCGAGCAAGGCAGCGCGCAGGCGCGTCCAGCCTTCGAGGCTGTCGGTGTCGTCGGCAGGAATGCGCAGGTAGCGCATCTCCTGATCGGGTTTGTCGCGCGTACCGGCGAGAAACACCCGCTGGCCATCGAGCTCGACCGGCAGCATGTAGTTGTTGTACTCGCGCGCCTGGCCCGACGCATCGCGCAGCTTGTAGCTGACCGACGGGCCGACGTTGCGCAGTTCCTTCTTGTTGTTGGTCTTCGCACCGGAGCCCAGGTGATCTTGCAGCGAGCTGATCAGATCGACCTTGCGCACATCGGTTGCGCTGCCGCCGGCCGCGTCACCACCAGCGCGGCCGCCGAGGTTCTCGACGTTGATCACGCGCAGGCCGGTGAATTCGAGCGTCATCTTCGAGTCGCTGTTGCTGATCTGAGCGGTGCCACCGACCGTGCCGTCGATCTCGAACGGTTGGCCCCCTGCGTTCATCGGAAAGCCGCGCAGCTTCAACGACGAGCCGCCATCGTCGAAGCTGCTCTGGTAGATCGCCACGCCGCGGTGGAACGCCGGTTCGTTGACCTTGACCACCGCAGGGATCGCCTCGCCGGTGTCGCGGTCGTGGATCACGATCTCGCTGGCGAACAGCTTGGGCATGCCGGTTTCGTAGTAGTCGACGATGAACTTCTTCAGCTCGACGTCGAACGGCAGGTCTTGCAGCACCACGCCGTCCTGCATGCTGATCACCGCGGTGCCTGCCTTCGAGCCCTCGGGCACCAGCAGGTTGGCGCGGAAGGTCGGCGTGTTCGGCCCGAGGCGATGGCTCACCGGCACGTCTTTCATCATGCCGCCGCCGGCGTAGCTGCTCTTGCCCTGGAGCAGCATCTGCGCGCGCACGATCAGGTCGCCGTCGAGTAAGCCACCGACGCACACGAGCACGATGGCCGAGTGCGCCGCGATGTAGCCGAGCTTGTTGGCCGCGCCGCGGCGCGCGGCGATCATCGTGCCGACCTCTCGTTCCCCATCTTTTCGCACTTGCACTTTGGCCCGCCAGCCGCCGTGCACGAGCAACGCGCTGATGCGATCGAAAGCCTGATCGCGCGACTCGGCCACCTCGGAGGAGCCGCGGTGGTGGAACGACGCCAGCGCTTGCTCGCGCACGTGCTCTTTGTAGGTCTTGAGGTCGGCAATGATCTTCGGCACATTGCGCGCGATGCACAGGCTGGTCGAGAGCACGAGAAAAGCGAGGATCAGCAGGAACCACCACACGCTGTAAACCGCGTAGAGCCCGATCTTGCCGAACAGCTCGGCCCAGAACGGCCCGAACTGGTTCACGTAGTTCGTGAACGGCTCGTGCTGCTTGACGACCGTGCCGATCACCGAGGCGATGCAGATGACGGTCAGCAGCGAGATCGAGAACCGCATCGACGACACCAGCTCGACGCAATCGCGCACCCAGCGCGAGCGCGCCCGGACTTCGATGCCGGTGGTGGTGACGGTCATGACCTGATTATCCGGGGCAGGGCAAAAACGCGAAGGGCGGAAACGAAAAGGGCCGGTGCAGCACCGGCCCATTCAGCGAGGGTTCTGGCGAAAGTCAGCGAACCCTCAGTGCAGGCCAGCGATGTAGTCGGCGACGGCCTTGATTTCGCGGTCGTTGAGTTTGGCCGCCACGCCGGTCATCGGTACGCTGTTGTTGCGCACGCCGCCGCGAAAGGCGATCAGCTGCGCTTCGGTGTAGTCGGCGTGCTGGCCGGCCAGCCGCGGGTACTGAGCGGGTATGCCGGCGCCGCTCGGGCTGTGGCAGCCGGCGCAGGCCGGAATACTGCGGTCGGCAATGCCGCCGCGGTAGATTTTTTCACCGAGCGCGACCGTGTCCTTGCTCTTGGCGAAGCCGGCCTTGGCTTGCTTGGCGGCGTAGAACGCGGCCACATTTTTCATGTCGTCTTCGCTCAGCGCGGCGGCCAGGCCGCTCATGATCGCGTTGGCGCGCTTGCCCGACTTGAACTCAGTCAGTTGTTTCGCCAGGTATTCGGGGTGTTGACCTTGCAGGATTGGGTAGGTTGGGCTACCGCGCGAGCCGTCGCTGGTGTGGCACGAGACGCAGATGGCGGCGATGGCCTCGCCCTTGACGAGATCGGGTTTGGTGGCGGGTTTGGTGGCTTCGGCGGCGCCGACGGCGGCAGACGCGGAAAGCAACAATGAGGCAACGACATTGGCAAAAGCAGAGGCAACGGACTTCATGGGTGCAGCATATTTCTTGTGCGAAACCGCCTGATTTTACAATGACGACTTTGGGCGACTGCATGGCCGAGCAAAACAATACAAATCCGGTGCCGGACGCGAGCACCGAAGGGGTGCTCGAAACCGCCGCCGACATCGAAAAGCGCGCGCTTGGCTGGTGCCACACCGCGCGCTTTCGCACCACCGCCAGCCAGCTCGACCAACTGCCGCAGACCGAGCTGCCAGAGATCGCGTTCGTCGGCCGCTCCAACGCCGGCAAGTCGACCGCCATCAACATGCTGACCCAGCAAAAGCGCCTGGCATTCGCCTCGAAGACGCCCGGCCGCACTCAGCACATCAACCTGTTCGACCTCGGCCCGAAGATGGTGCCGAATTCGATCTTCGCCGACCTGCCGGGCTACGGCTATGCGGCCGTGGCGCGCGGCGCCAAGCTGCGCTGGCAAAAGGTGATGGCCGACTACCTCGATGTGCGCCGCAGCCTCGTCGGCGTGGTGCTGATGGTCGATTCGCGCCTCGGCTTCACCGACCTCGACCACCAACTGATGAGTTTCGTCGGCCCGCGCGTGGGCAACGGCTCGGTCAGGCTGCTGGTGCTGCTGACCAAGTCCGACAAACTCAATCGCACCGAGGCGAACGCCGCGCTGGCGAGCGCACAAACGGTGCTCGGCGAGATCGCGACCGACGAAGCCGATGTGCAAATCTCATTGTTCTCGGCGCTGAAGAAATCCGGCATCGGCGATGCCGCGACAGTGCTCCACAGCTGGGTCCACCGATGATTCAAACATTCGACGCGGTCTTGCCGCACGGCATCACGCTGAACTGCCGCGCCACCGGCACACCCGGCGCGCCCCTGCTCGTGTTTTTGCACGGCTTTCCCGAGGCGGCGTTCGTCTGGGACGAGACGCTCGAACGTTTTAGTGACCGGTACCGCTGCGTCGCCCCGAACCTGCGCGGGTTCGGGCCGTCGTCGGCGCCGACCGAGGTCGAGCAGTACCGCGTCAAGCACCTGATGGCCGATGTGGAGGCCTTGATCGTGCAGTTGTCGAAACCCGGTGGCGGGCCGGTCGAAGCGCTGGTCGCGCACGATTGGGGCGGCGCCTTGGCGTGGACACTGGCGGCGCTCAAACCCGAGCTGATGAAGCGCCTCGTGATCATCAACTCGCCGCACCCGGCAACCTTTTTGCGCGAGTTGCAACACAGCCCGCAGCAGCAGGCGGCGAGCGCCTACATGAACTTTCTGTGCCGCCCCGACGCCGAAAAGCTGCTGGCCGAAAACGACTATGCACGCCTGTGGCCGATGTTCGAGAACATGGGCGCGGCCGACGCCACGCGCGAAGGTGGCGGCTGGCTGACCGCGGCCGTGCGTGACCGGTACCGCGCGATCTGGAACGCCGGGCTCACCGGTGGTTGCAATTACTACCGCGCCTCGCCGCTGCGCCCGCCGACCGCGGCCGATTCGGCGGTGATGAAGATCGAGTTCACGCCCGAGTTCGTCACCGTAAACAGGCCGACGCTGGTGATCTGGGGCGAGGACGACATCGCGCTGCCGAAATCGTTGATCGACGGGCTCGACGCCTTCGTGCCCGACATGCGCCTGGTGCGCGTGCCCGGCGCCTCGCACTGGATCATCCACGAGCGGCCTGAGTTCATTGCCGCTGAAATCGAAACGCACCTCGATGGCTAGCTGGGGCGCATCAACTCGCGCGTGACGTTGTCGAGTGCGCGCTGCATAAGCGAGCGCGCCTCCAATGGTTGCAGCAGGCCGGCCGCCGCGAGCTTTTCGAGGGCGCGGTGCGTGACCGAGTGGGTGCGCCCGGCCTGCTCGCCGGCGAACAGGAAGAACAGGCCCTGGTCGCTGCGCCACAACAGTTGCACGCGCGCCCAGCGGCCGTGCACGAACAGCCGCACCCGGTCGGCCTCGCGCAGCGCGTCGACGCGCCTGGCCGGCTCGTCGGCGGGCGACTCGAGCATCAGCTCGGCCGGCACGGTTTGCATCGAACCGAGGTCGATCACCGAATCGCTAAAACCCCCGTGGCCGGTCGAGGGCGGCAGCACTTCGTCGCGCATGCGTTGCACGATCTGCTCGGATGTGAGCGTGGTGGCATCGGCCGCGCGGCCGCCCGGGCGCAGCGCTTCGGTGTGGATGGCCATCAGCTCGTCGAGCACATGGCCCTGCTCGGCGGCAGGCAGGTCGATCGACGCCATGCCGGCGCGCAGCCGCTGCAGCATGCTCGGTAACAGGCTCAGCAAGCGCTGCCGGCTTTGTGGGTGGTCGGGCAGCTGCAGGCTCCACAGCAACTCGTCGACCAGCTTGATGTAGCCGCGCGTGGCGTCGCCTTGCTCGCCGTAGCGCAACATCGATTCGGCCAGCACCCTGGCCCAGGTGCCGGTGACGAAGCGGCGGATGCCCGGGCTCGCCACGCGCATCGGCGCCATCTGGTCGGCGAGGCGGTGTGCCAGTTGCTGCCCCAGGATCTCGCGGCGCTCGGCGAGCTGCAGCGTCTGAATCGAAGGCTGCGCGGCGCGCAATTGCGCCTGCAGCTGGTCGTTCAGGAACGCGTCGAGTTGTGTCTGCGCGCGCCGGTACAGCGCGGCGTCGGGCGCAGGCGCACGGGCGAGCTGATCGGCGAGCGCGTGGCAGAAGTTGCTCAGCGTCGCCGCCCGTGCATCGCCGGCTTGCGGGTTGCCGGTGCCGCTTTCGCCGATGCGATCGAGCAGCCGCCAGACGGCGTGCTGGGTCGAGCTCAGCATGTCGGGGTCGCGCAGCGCGACCCGCAGCGCCGAGTTTTGCAGGCGCGCAAGCACGGTACGGAAGGCAGCGGGCACCTGCGGGTCGGCGAGGATGCTGTCGAAGACGCGCGCCAACAGCTCGATGGTCTGCCGCTCGGCCGGCGCCGAGGCGCTCGCGATCAGCACAACGCGGTGCATGTTCAGACGCTTGGCGAGCGCGTCGTTCGGTTCGGGCGCCATGCCGGCGACTGGCCGTGGCAGGTAACGCAACAGCTCGTCGAGCCGGGCCAGCGCCTGCTCGAACTCGGCGCTGACCGGGTTGGAGGCCGAGCGCGCGGGCGCCGGCGTGCCCATCGCGATCGCCGCGTTGCCCACGCCGACCTGAAAGCTCGTCGAACCGCCCGGCATGCTTGCGAGCAGGTTGGCGATCGCGCCGGGTTTGGCGGTGTCTGCCGGGGCCGGGCCGCCGCGCGGGGCGGTCGAGCCCGGGGCGAGCAGCACGGTGCGGTAGATGCCTGGCGCCACGCCCTGGTCTTCGAGCCGGGTACAGGCGGCGGCCCACGCTTTTTTCAACAACCCCGCTGCCACGCCGGCAGACACGCGCAACAACGTCGTGCGCTGCGCGGGCACCGGGCTGACCGCGCAGGCCGCCTCCCAGAGCGCGGTGGCATAGACGAGCGGGCGCAGCGGATTCGACTCGGTGCTGACGTGGGTCTGGCCGACGAGGGTGGAGGTAAAGGTCTGCAACTCGCGCAGCTCCCACTCGGCGGTGGTGTCGATCAGCTGCATCGCGCGCGAGAGCTCGATGTCGATCTCGACCCGCGACTCGTCCATCAGCTCCAGGCCGCCGCCAGCGGGGAGCGGGTCGGCGGGCTGGCCGTCGCGCTGCTCGGAGAGCGTGGCGCGCACGCCGTTGCGCAAGGCCTCGGTGAAGGCGCGCTGGTAGTTCGCGGCACGCGATTGCAAGGCCTCGACCAGCGCGAACTGGTGCACGCGCTCGGGACCCGAGAGGTGGTTGTCTTTCGTGTCGCGCAGCAACTGCAGGCAGCCGGCGAGCACGCGCTCGATCAGCGTCGACGCGAGCGCCAGTTCATCGTCGACGAATCGCTGGAGCACAGGCGCGATCGGCATGGCGGCACCTCCTTGGCAAGCTTTCGCCGATTATCGAACGCACCCCGAGCCATCCGGCGCGCACAAGAAAAAGGGTCACCGAAGTGACCCCTTGAGACGCTTTGGACGCGAGCCGATGCCGCCCGCAGGCGGCATCGAAGATCACATGTCCATGCCGCCCATGCCGCCCATGCCACCCATGCCGCCGCCACCCATGCCGCCGCCGGCCGACTCGTCCTTCGGCGCCTCGGCGATCATCGCTTCGGTGGTCAGCATCAGCGAAGCGACCGAGGCTGCGTTTTGCAGCGCCGTGCGCGTCACCTTGGTCGGGTCCAGGATGCCCATTTCGATCATGTCGCCATAGGTGTCGTTGGCCGCATTGAAGCCGTAGTTGCCCTTGCCGGCCAACACCGCAGCCACCACCACGCTGGCTTCGCCGCCGGCGTTGTAGACGATCTCGCGCAACGGCGCTTCGATCGCCTTGAGCACCAGCTTGATGCCGGCTTCCTGATCGGGGTTGTCGCCCTTGATCACGCCAGCCGCCTGCTTGGCGCGCAGGAACGCCACGCCACCACCGGCCACGATGCCTTCTTCGACGGCAGCACGGGTTGCGTGCAGCGCATCTTCGACGCGGGCCTTCTTTTCCTTCATCTCGACTTCGGTCGCCGCACCGACCTTGATCACCGCAACACCGCCGGCCAGCTTGGCCACGCGCTCTTGCAGCTTTTCACGGTCGTAGTCGCTGGTGGCTTCTTCGATCTGGATGCGCACTTGCTTGACGCGTGCTTCGATGTCGCCCGTGGCGCCCGAACCGTCGATGATCGTGGTGTTTTCCTTGCCCACTTCGACGCGCTTGGCCTGGCCCAGGTCGGCCAGCGTGACCTTCTCCAGCGTCAGACCGACTTCTTCGGCGATGACCTTGCCGCCGGTCAGGATCGCGATGTCTTCGAGCATCGCCTTGCGACGGTCACCGAAGCCCGGCGCCTTGACGGCCACGACCTTCAGGATGCCGCGGATCGTGTTCACGACCAGCGTAGCCAGGGCCTCGCCTTCGACTTCTTCAGCCACGATCAGCAGGGGTCGGCCCGCCTTGGCGACGGCTTCCAGCGTCGGCAGCAGTTCGCGAATGTTGCTGATCTTCTTGTCGAACAGCAGCACGAACGGGTTCTCCAGAATCGCCGACTGCTTTTCCGGGTTGTTGATGAAGTTGGCGACAGGTAGCCGCGGTCGAACTGCATGCCTTCGACGACTTCGAGTTCGCTG
>JANMWQ010000533.1:0-4374 GCA_031394085.1 Rhizobacter sp.
GCAGCCCATCCGGCGCGACCGTCTCGTCGAGGTCGTCGCGCAGGAGCGTGCGCTCCCGCGCGAACACGCTGGAGAAGTCACTGCTCGCCACCTCCGCCTGGCGCAGGTTGGAGAACACGGCGCCCCAGCCATAGGGAAACAGCAGCTTCCCCTTGAACGGTCCGTCGCGATGCACGAGGCTCGGGTCGCGCTGCATCAGGTCGACCAGCTCCAGCGTGAAGTCACGTGCCTTGCGTATCGGGTTGGCATCGGTGACCCGGCCGCGCGGCGTGTCGAGCTCGACGCTCGTGGTGTTGGCGCTCACCAGCGTGCTGCGCCTCCAATCCTTCACTTCGAGCAGCAGCACGCCCCAGCGTGGGCTCAGGATCACGAAGTCGGGCTGGCGCGCTGCCGGCCCGATCGGCACGTCGTGCCAGACGATGTAGTCGTCCTCGAGGCAGCGTTTGAGCTGATGCAGCACGCGGCGTTCGCCGCCGTTGCAGCGCTTGTCGATCTGGGTCAGGCCTTGCGGAAAGAGTGCCATGCGACGGCTGCACGGAGCCGGAAACGGAATGGCCTGACTCTACCGCTTACGCCCTCGGCAGGCGAGCGAGCGCCGGCGGGAGCCCGCGCGCAATCTCCGCCTTCGCGCCGATGGCATCATCCGACACCATGCCCACCGACATCGACATCGCGCGCGCCGCCACCCTGCAGCCGATCGCCACGATCGCCCGTGAGCGCCTCGGCATCCCGGAAGACGCGCTCGACCTTCACGGCCGCTACAAGGCCAAGCTGTCGATGGCGCACATTCGCAGCCTCGCCGATCGGCCTTCGGCCAAACTGATTCTCGTCAGTGCGATCAGCCCGACGCCACCCGGCGAAGGCAAGACGACCACCACCGTGGGCTTGGGCGACGCGCTCAACCGCATCGGCCAGAACGCGATCGTGTGCCTGCGTGAACCCTCGATCGGCCCGGTGTTCGGGCTCAAGGGCGGTGCGGCGGGCGGCGGCCGGGCGCAGGTCGTGCCGATGGAAGACATCAACCTGCATTTCACCGGCGATTTCAGCGCGATCGCACTCGCCCACAACCTGCTCGCCGCGCTGATCGACAACCACGTGCACCACGGCAACGCGCTCGGCCTCGATGTGCGCCGCATCACCTGGCGCCGCGTGATGGACATGAACGACCGCGCGCTGCGCGACATCACGGTCGGCCTCGGCGGGCCGGCCAACGGCTACCCGCGCGAAGACGGGTTCGACATCGTCGTCGCCAGCGAAGTGATGGCGATCCTGTGCCTGGCCGATGACCTCGCGGATTTGAAGCGCCGCCTCGGCCGCATCGTCGTCGGCTACACGAGCGAACGCGCGCCCGTGACCGCCGCGCAACTGCAGGCACACGGCGCGATGACCGCACTGTTGCGCGACGCGATCCGGCCGAACCTGGTGCAGACGCTCGAGAACAACCCGGCCTTCATCCATGGCGGCCCGTTCGCCAACATCGCGCACGGCTGCAACTCGGTGATCGCGACGCGCACGGCGTTGAAGCTCGCCGACTACGTCGTCACCGAGGCCGGTTTCGGTGCCGACCTGGGCGCCGAGAAGTTCGTCGACATCGTCTGCCGCCAATCCGGGCTGCGGCCCGACGTGGTCGTGCTCGTCGCGACCGTGCGCGCGCTGAAGTACCACGGCGGCGCGAGTCTGCAGTCACTCAAGACCGAAGACCTCGCGAGCCTCGCCGCCGGCATCGCGAACCTGGAGCGCCACGTCAACAACGTGCGCAACCACTACGGGCTGCCGTGCGTCGTCGCGGTCAACCATTTCGAGGCCGACACCGCGGCCGAGCTCGAATTGCTCGCGCGCAAGATGGCGCACCACGAGGTGCCGGTCGTCGTTGCGCGCCACTGGGCCGAGGGTGGCGCGGGGGCCGAAGAGCTGGCGCGCGAAGTGGTGCGCATTGCCGAAGGCACGCCCGCCGACTTCCGCTTCGTCTACGACGACGCGATGACCTTGTGGCAGAAGGCCGAGGCGGTCGCCACCAAAATTTATGGCGCGGCGGAAGTGGTCGCCGATCTGCGCGTGCGCGAGCGGCTGCAGGAGCTGCAAGATGCGGGCTACGGGCACTTGCCCGTCTGCATCGCGAAGACGCAATACTCGTTCTCGACCGACCCGCTGCTCCGCGGCGCACCGAGCGGCCACGCGCTCAACATCCGCGAGGTGCGCCTCGCAGCCGGCGCCGAGTTCGTCGTGCTGGTCTGCGGGGACATCATGACGATGCCGGGCCTGCCGAAAGTGCCGTCGTCCGCCGCGATCGATGTGGACGACGACGGGAACATCGTCGGGTTGTTTTGAGCGTTCGCTGGAGAGCCCGCGGCCTGCGACAGATGCGGCCTTCGGTTGCGGTGGGCTGAGCGACATGCCGCGCGCACTGCCTCGCCCTTGGACGCACGATGAGCTGATCGTCGCCTTCAACCTCTACTGCGAATTGCCGTTCGGCCGGCTGCACCAGCGCGCGCCCGAGATCGTGCGGCTGGCCGCGCTGTTGGGCCGCTCGCCAGGCTCGGTCGCGATGAAACTCGTCAACATTGCCAGCCTCGATCCCGCCGTCAAGGTCAGCGGGCGAAGGGGTCTGGGGAACGCATCGGTGGCCGACGCTGCGGTGTGGGCAGAGTTCCACGCGGATTGGGAGGGTTTGGCGTTGGAGAGCGCGCGGATACAACAGAGCTTGGTTCATGCGCTCGGCCTGCCCGACGCCATCGTCATGGCCGACGACGTACCGCCGGAAAGTGGTTCGGCCGCATACGTCGGCATCAATCGAGCAGCGGTCGTTCAGATGCGCGTCAGGCAGGCGTTCTTCCGAAAAGCGGTGCTCGCGAGCTACGAAGGCCGCTGCTGTGTCACCGGCTTGTCGGCGCAGCGTCTGCTCGTGGCCAGCCACATCGTCCCGTGGGCAGATGATCTTAAGAACCGCCTCAACCCGCGCAACGGTTTGTGCTTATCGTCCTTGCACGACAAGGCATTCGATGCCGGTCTGATGACCTTGAGTGCCGACTACCGCATCGTGATGTCGCAAGCTGCCAACTCACTGGCCGACGAGCCGTTCGCCGCGTCCGGCTTGTTGGCCTACGCGGGCCAGAAGATCAGGTTGCCCGCGAAGTTCACACCCGACGAAGCGTTCCTTGCGCACCACCGGACGCGTATCTTGTTGGGTTGAGGGCCTACGCCTGAGCTGCTGCCGCGCGCTCGAAGCATTTGCCGAGTTGGCCCGGAGCGGCGCGCTGCATCGCGCTCAACAGCCCGTGAGTCACGCGGCCGCCAGCGAGCGCCTCTGCAAAACGCGCCTCCACATCGCACTGCATCCGCATCAACAGATGCGCGGTGACTTCGGCATCGGCCAGCGCCCGGTGTGCGCGCCCGGCACTCGGCAGCGAATGCAGCCGCGCGAGCGTGCCGAGCCGGTGGTTCTCGGCGTGCGGGTAGAGCCGCCGCGACAACAGCATCGTGCAGGCGAACGCATGCGCCGCGTCGGTCTCGCACTCGGCGTGCGCCAGTTCGGCGCGCCAGAAGCCGCGATCGAAGGCCGCGTTGTGCGCGACCAGCGGGCAGCCTTTGGTGAAGCGCGCGACCTCGTGCATCACCGCGCGCGCGGGCGGCGCGGTGCGCAGCATCTCGTTGCTGATGCCGGTCAGCTGCGTGATGAACGGCGGCACCCAGGCGCCGCTGTTCATCAGGCTCTGAAACCGGCCGACGATCTCCCCGCCCTGCACCAGCACCGCGGCGATCTCGGTGGCGCGGCCGCCTTGGGTCGCGCCCAGGCCGGTGGTTTCGAAATCGATGACGGCGAGTATTTCCATGCTGCGGGCGATTGTCGTCGGTGCCATCGCGCCATTTCCCCTGCGCGCCACCGCGGCCCGCGGGCATGCGACAGTCGAGGCTGGTTCGTTGCCGGAGACCCCCGATGAAGCCTGCCGTGCTGCTCGCCCTGTTGTTCGCCGCCGTGTCGATGACCGCCGCGGCGCCGTCCGCCTTCGCGCAGACTGCAACGGCCACCGCCGACCCGGTGTACGAGTCGATCCGCCCCAGCCCCGACGGCATCGGCAAGCGCTACATGGGCCGCGAGATCGCGCAGGTGATGGGCTGGCAGGGGGCGGCCTGGCTGGAGCGCGAGGAACGCGAGCGCGAGGAGCGCACCGACCTGCTGCTGCCCGAGCTCGCGCTCAAACCCGGCATGGTGGTCGCCGACATCGGCGCCGGCACCGGCTACATCGCGCGCCGCATGGCGCTGCAGGTCGGGCCGGGTGGCGTGGTCTATGCGGTCGACGTGCAGCCCGAGATGGTCGCGATGCTGCGGGCGATGGCGGCGAAGTCGGGCCTCGCGCAGATCAAGCCGCTGCTCGG
>JANMWQ010000540.1:0-1553 GCA_031394085.1 Rhizobacter sp.
GGCTACCTGATGGTCGACAGCACCGGCACCGAGTTCGCCGGCGGCGGCTTCAACTGCTGCCTGCGCGACCTCGCCCGCTTCGGCCAGATGATGCGCAACGACGGCTTCTGGAATGGTCGCCAGATCGTGCCCAAGGCTGCCATCGACGACATCCGCGGTGGTGCCGACCCGGCGCATTTTGCGAAGGCGGGCTACGTGACGCTGCCCGGCGCGAGCTACCGCGACATGTGGTGGGTCACGCACAACGAACACGGTGCGTACTGCGCGCGCGGCATCCACGGCCAGGGCGTATACATCGATCCGGAGGCGGGCATGGTGATCGCGCGTTTCGCGTCGCACCACATCGCCGGGAACCTGGGAATCGATCCGACGACGCTGCCGGCCTATCACGCGCTGGCGAAGTACCTGATGAAGGACTGATCAGCTCGGCGTCTTGAACGCCGCGAGCAGCGGGCCGATGCGCTGGCCCATCTGCTCGCCGAGCGCCTGCAGGCCGCTCATCGGGCGGACCATCACCTCGAAGTCGGTGATCTTGCCTTCGGCGTCGAAGCGGATCAGGTCGATGCCCTTGATCTGTTTGTCGCCGACGCGTGCGCTGAACTCGAGCACCGTGTTCAGGCCGTCGTCGCTCGCGAGTTCGCGGTGGTACGCGAAGTCTTCGAACACGCCGATCACGGTCGACAGAATCAGATTCACGGCTTTCGCGCTCGCGTAAGGCTTGAAGGCCATGGGCGATCGGAAGGTCGCGTCGGCATGGAGCAGCGACGGCAGCTCCGACACATCCTTCGAGGCAACCATCTTGTGCCAGCTGGCCAGTGTCGCCGCGACCGCTGGCGGGTGCGGCGCACCGGCCAACATCACAATACCTCGGAAGCGAAGTCGGCGAGGCGCGAACGCTCGCCGCGGGCCAGCGTGACATGGCCCGAATGCGGCCAGCCCTTGAAGCGGTCGACCGTGAAGGTCAGGCCCGAGCTGCCTTCGGTGAGGTAGGGCGTGTCGATCTGCGCGAGGTTGCCGAGGCAGACGATCTTCGTGCCGGGGCCGGCGCGCGTGATCAGCGTCTTCATCTGCTTGGGCGTCAGGTTTTGCGCCTCGTCGATGATCACGAACTTGTTCAGGAAGGTGCGGCCGCGCATGAAGTTCAGCGACTTGATCTTGATCTTGCTGCGCACGAGGTCGTTGGTGGCCGCACGGCCCCATTCACCGGCGCCGCCGTCGGTCTTCGACAGCACCTCGAGGTTGTCGTCGAGGGCGCCCATCCACGGGCTCATTTTTTCTTCTTCGGTGCCGGGCAGGAAGCCGATGTCTTCACCGACCGGCACGGTCACGCGCGTGACGATGATTTCGGTGTAGCGGCGCTCGTCCATCACCTGGCTGAGGCCTGCGGCCAGCGTCATCAACGTCTTGCCGGTGCCCGCGGCGCCGGTCAGCGTGATGAAGTCGCACTCCGGGTCCATCAGCAGGTTGAGCGCGAAGTTCTGCTCGCGGTTGCGCGCGGTCACACCCCAGACGGCGTTTTTCTGGTGCGTGTATTCCTTCAACGTGCGCAGCAC
>JANMWQ010000561.1:0-3458 GCA_031394085.1 Rhizobacter sp.
GCGGGCGAATCATCGATCTGTTCGAGGGCACGCCGTACGAGATCCCGCGGGCCAGCCCGAGCGCCGATTTCTTCGACATCTCGCCCGACGGCCGCCACCTGGTGTTCGCCTTCGACCCGCAGCCCGAGAAGCGCATCGAGAACCGCAAGGTGCTGGTCGAGCTGCAGCTGCGCTCGGGCAAGTTCGCCGCATTGACGAACGACCCGGCCTGGGATTTCGACATGCCGCGGTATAGCCCCCAAAGCGGCCCCGATGGGGGCTACATCGCGATGACCGCGGCGCACACCGGCAAGAAACACACGATGCCGAACCACGCTGCGCTGCTCAAGCGCGGCGGCGGCTGGCAAGTGCTCAGCGACGCGTGGGATCACTCGGTCGACAGCGCACTGCGCTGGGCCGACGACGCGAGCGCGCTCTACTTCACCGCGCAAGACCGCGGCCGCGCCAACCTGTACCGCTACGCGATCGCGAGCCGCACTGCGAGTGTCGTGGTGCAAGGTGGCTGGGTGCAGGCGTTCGACGTGGCCGGCGACGTGATCGCGAGCGTTGCCGATGCGTTGGCGCACCCGTCGCGCGTGCACGCCACGCGCGACGGCCATGAGCCGCTGCGCATCGAGGCCTTCAACGACAAGCTGCTCGCGGGCTTTCGCCTCGGCGAGGTCGAAGAGGTCATGGTCGACGGCGCGCTCGGCGAGCCGGTGCAGATGTGGCTGACTTACCCGCCGGGCTTGGACCGCAAGAAGTCCGGCGGCAAGAAGAAGTACGCGGTGCTGCACAGCATCCACGGCGGGCCGCACGCGGCGGCCGGTGACACGTTTCACTACCGCTGGAACACGCACGCGTTCGCGGCGCAGGGCTACGTGGTCGCGTGCGTCAATTACCACGGCTCCTCCGGCTTCGGTCACGCGTTTCTCGACAGCATCACGCACCATTGGGGCGAGCTCGAACTGCAGGATGTCGAAGCCGGCACCGACTGGCTGCTCGCGCAACCGTGGGCCGACGCGAAGCGCGTGTTCGCGGCCGGCGGCAGCTACGGCGGTTTCATGGTCGCGTGGATGAACGGCCATCTGACGCCGGGCCGCTACAACGCCTACATCTGCCACGCCGGCTGCTTCGACTGGACCGCGATGTTCAGCGACGACGCCTACACCTGGCACGCCAAGGAGCTCGGCGCCTGGTACTGGGAAGACCCCTCGAAGATTCAGTCGCAGAGCCCGAGCCACTACGCTGCGGCGATGAAAACGCCGACCCTCGTGATCCACGGCGCGCTCGACTACCGCGTGCCCGATCAGCAAGGCCTGGCGTACTACAACACGCTCAAGGCCAAGGGCATCGATGCGCGCTTGCTGTGGTTTCCCGACGAGAACCACTGGGTGCTCAAACCACGCAACTCGCAGCTCTGGTACGGCGAGTTCTTCGACTGGCTCAAAACGCACGACCCGGGCGTGAAAACCGGGTCGGCCGCGACGAAAGCGCGCCGCAAATCGCGGGCCGGCTAGGCCGGCTGCAAGCCCGACGCGGCCGGCGGCTCGGCCAGCACGACCCGGTCGCGCCCCGCCGCCTTGGCGCGGTACAGCGCGGCGTCTGCTCGGGCGATGACCGCGTCGGCCGGCTCGTCGACCGACTGCGCGATCGCCACGCCCACGCTGACCGTCATCGGCACGCGCGCAATGGCGTCGGCGCTGCGCACGACCTCGCGCAGGCGGGTGCCGAGCCTGAGCGCGCCGTCGAGGTCGGTGTGTGGCAGCAGCAGGCAGAACTCTTCGCCGCCCATGCGCACGATGTGGTCGACATCGCGCGCCGCTTCGCGCATCAGCCGCGCCAGATCGACCAGCGCTGCATCACCGACCGCATGGCCGAACGAATCGTTGATGCGCTTGAAGTGGTCGATGTCGACCATCAGCACCGCATACGTCTCGCCGTAGCGGCGCAGGCGCCCGACCTGGCGGCGCAGCAGCGGCGCGAGCGCACGGCGATTCAGCAGGCCGGTCAACGCGTCACGCAGGCTGCGCTGGCGCAAGCGCCGCACCATGCGCTCGATGACCAGCAGCGCCAGCACCAGGTTGAGGATCAGTCCGCCCATCATGAATGCCATTGCGACGCCGGTGTTGAACCCGTTCGCCTCGTTCAAAGGCCGGGCCGCGAGTTCGGGCTCCCACAGGCCGATCACGGCGCGCGCTGCGAACGTGATGCCGAGCAGCGCGAGTGGGCCGGCGACCGCGCGGGCGGCGGCGATCGCCTTGTCGGCGACCAGCCGCTGGTGGCTCTCGAACGCTGCGCGCAGCAGGGTCCACGCGATCGGAATCGAAATGCAGACAACCGCCCAGGTCGGGTGTTCGGCGTAGAGGCCGATCGCCAGCAGCCCGCCGTCGAGCGCGAGCAGCGTGGCGTGCTCGGCATCGGTGACGCGGATGCGCAGGAACACCTGCATGCCGCGGCGAATTAGCACGAAGGCCAGCAGGACCAGCAGGTTGGCGGCGAGCCAGGTCAGCACGGGCGGCAAGGCGCCGCGTTGCAGGATCAACCCGAGCCCGGCCGCGGAGGCCAGCGCCGCGCCGGACCATTGCAACGCGACCCGTGGCGTCAACGCGAGCCAGCGACCGGCCACCCACCAACCGAGGGCGCACAGGCCCTGCTGCAAGGCGATCAGTAACAGCACGGTGGCGGTGTCGTTCAAGAAGCAATCTCCAATCGGCGGGTACTGCATCTCGCCACGACAAAGTCGCAGCGCCAGCCAGTATGCCCGTCGACACGCCCGGCAGGCATCCCCGTGCCTCCCACCCTTGGGGGATGGACACAGCGGGTCGCGCGGGCTTGGCAGCGCCTCGGCAGCGGCGCGCGCGCTCCCGGCTATGCTCGGGGCCCTGCCCGCCTGCGCACCCGCGCAGGCATGAAGCCACCCGGGCCGCCACCATGCTGATCAACTTCTTCTTCACGCTGCGCGCCGCCAAGCTCAAGGTCTCGGTCAAGGAGTACCTGATGCTGCTCGAAGCCATCCAACGCGGCGTGATGGATGCGGACGACTTCGATCCGAGCGGCCCGACCGTCGACAAGTTCTACTACCTCGCCCGCACCTCGCTGGTGAAGGACGAAGCCAACTTCGACAAGTTCGACCGCGCCTTTGCCGCGGACTTCAAGGGCGTCGAGATGTTGACCGACTTCACGCAAGAAGTGCCGCTCGACTGGCTGCAGAAGAAGCTCCAACTCGAACTCAGCGCCGAAGAAAAAGCCGCGATCGAGAAGATGGGCTGGGACGAGTTGATGGAGACGCTGAAGAAGCGCTTCGAAGAACAAAAAGAGCGCCACGAAGGCGGCAACAAGATGATCGGCACCGGCGGCACGAGCCCGTTCGGCGCCTATGGCTACAACCCGCAGGGCATTCGCATCGGCCAGGAAAAATCGCGCAACAAGAGCGCAGTGAAGGTCTGGGACCAGCGCCAGTTCAAGGACTACGACGA
>JANMWQ010000570.1:0-4138 GCA_031394085.1 Rhizobacter sp.
CGCGCCGACCGTGTTCGCGGCTTCGGTGAGGTAGCCGACACTCGCGCCGGTCTGCGCGCCGATCCAGTTCGCGAGCGACGAAGCCAAAGCGATCGCCGCCTCGCTCGCGAGCGGTGAACGCAAGGCGATCCTGCTCGGCAACGCGGCTGCGCAGCATCCCGAGGCGAGCGCGCTGCTGTCGCTCGCGAACTGGATCGGCGCGCAGACCGGCGCGAGTGTCGGCTACCTCACCGAAGCCGCGAACACGGTCGGCGCGCAACTCGTCGGCGCGATGCCGCAGAACGGCGGGCTCGATGCCGGCCAGATGCTCGCCGGCCCGGCACTCAAAGCCTGCGTGCTGCTCAACGTCGAGCCCACGCTCGACGCCGCGAACGCTGCCGCCGCCAGCGCTGCGATGCAAGCCGCCGAGATGGTCGTGGTGCTGACGCCGTTCAAGAACGTCGCGAACGAGTTCGCCGACGTGATGCTGCCGATCGCGCCGTTCAGTGAAACCTCGGGCACGTTCGTCAACGCTGAAGGCCGCGTGCAGAGCTTTCACGGCGTCGTCAAGCCACTCGCCGAAACGCGACCCGCCTGGAAAGTGCTGCGCGTGCTCGGCAACCTGCTGGCGCTCAAAGGCTTCGACTTCGAGACCTCGGAAGAGGTGCGGGCCGAGGCGCTCGGTGACGTGACGACGATCGCATCGCGACTGACCAACCAGAGCCACGCCGCCGTCGCGTCGGCGGCGGCTGCAGGCGCTCTCGAACCGAAGTTCGAACGTGTGGCCGACGTACCGATCTACGCGACCGATTCGCTGGTGCGCCGTGCCACCTCGCTGCAGCTCACCGCCGACGCGCGCGCGCCGTTCGCCAGCTTGCCGCAAGCGCTCTGGTCGAAACTGGGTTTGAACGCCGGAGACAAGGTGCGCGTTTCGCAAGGCGCGGCGCAAGCCGTGCTACCGGCACGCCTCGACGCGACGCTCGCGGCCACCGCGGTGCGTGTGCCTGCCGGGCACCCCGACACCGCAGCCCTGGGCGCGATGTTCGGCGCGATCACGGTCGAGAAAGTCTGACGATGCTCGACTCGGTCACCACTTTCGGCAGTTCTGCCCTCGGCCCGGCGTGGCCGCTGGTCTGGTCGGTCGTCAAGATCGTCGCGCTGATCATCCCGTTGATGCTGTGCGTCGCCTACCTCACGCTCTGGGAACGCAAGGCGATCGGCTGGAGCCAGATCCGCCCGGGCCCGAATCGGGTCGGCCCGCTCGGCCTGCTGCAGCCGATCGCCGATGCGGTGAAGCTGATCTTCAAGGAGATCATCGTCCCGACCGCGGCGAACAAGAGCTTGTTCTTCCTCGGCCCGGTGATGACGATCATGCCGGCGCTCGCGGCCTGGGCGGTCGTGCCCTTCGGCCCCGAAGTCGCGCTCGCCAACGTCAACGCCGGCCTGCTGTTCCTGATGGCGATCACCTCGATGGAGGTCTACGGCGTGATCATCGCCGGCTGGGCCTCGAACTCGAAGTACGCGTTCCTCGGCGCGCTGCGCGCCTCGGCGCAGATGGTCAGCTACGAGATCGCGATGGGCTTTTGCATGGTCGTCGTGCTGATGGTCAGCGCCAGCCTGAACATGACCGACATCGTGATGGGGCAGGGCAAAGGCTTCGGCGCGAACCACGGATTCACCGTGTTCTCATGGAACTGGCTGCCGTTGCTGCCGATCTTCGTCGTCTACTTCATCTCGGGCCTGGCCGAAACCAACCGGCATCCGTTCGACGTGGTCGAGGGCGAGTCCGAGATCGTCGCCGGCCACATGGTCGAGTACTCGGGCATGGCGTTCGCGATGTTCTTCCTGGCCGAATACGCGAACATGATTTTGATCAGCACGCTGGCGGTCGTCATGTTCTTGGGCGGCTGGCTGTCGCCGTTCGACATCGCGCCGTTCAACTGGGTCCCTGGCTGGATCTGGATGGCGATCAAGACCTTCTGCGTCGTGACTGTGTTCTTGTGGGTGCGCGCCAGCTTTCCGCGCTTCCGCTACGACCAGATCATGCGTCTGGGCTGGAAAATCTTCATCCCCATCACGCTCGTGTGGCTGGTGGTGGTGGGGCTGTGGATCCAGTCGCCGTGGAACATCTGGAATTAAAGGGGGGCAAATCAAATGGCCACCACTGCATCACCTGTCAAAGACTTCTTTTCGAGCTTCCTGCTGACTGAACTGTTGAAAGGAATGGCGCTGACCGGCCGGCACTTCTGGTCGCGCAAGATCACGGTTCAGTTCCCCGAAGAACGCACGCCGATGTCACCGCGCTTTCGTGGTCTGCACGCCCTGCGTCGCTACGAGAACGGCGAGGAACGCTGCATTGCCTGCAAGCTCTGCGAAGCGGTTTGCCCCGCCATGGCGATCACGATCGAATCCGAAGTGCGAGACGACGGCTCGCGCCGCACTACCCGCTACGACATTGATCTGACCAAGTGCATCTTCTGCGGCTTCTGCGAAGAAAGCTGCCCGGTCGACTCGATCGTCGAGACCCACATCTTCGAGTACCACGGCGAAAAGCGCGGTGACCTGTACTTCACGAAAGACATGCTGCTCGCGGTCGGCGACCGCTATGAGCCCGAGATTGCCAAAGCCAGGGAGGCGGACGCCCGCTACCGCTGATTCGCCGCCGAGCCTCGATGCTCGGCCGGTCGGCTACGCGGCAGGGAGCCGCGTGCAAAGAACAACATGAACATCGATACCGCGCTTTTCTACATCTTTTCTGCCGTCCTGCTGTTTGCCTCGTTTCGCGTCATCACCGCGCGCAGCCCGGTGTACGCCGCGCTCTTCCTGGTGCTCGCGTTTTTCAACGCGGCTTGCATCTGGATGCTGCTGCGCGCCGAGTTTTTGGCGATCGTGCTGGTGCTGGTCTACGTCGGCGCCGTGATGGTGTTGTTCCTGTTCGTCGTGATGATGCTCGACGTCGGTTCCGAGGCCCTGCGCGAGGGCTTCTGGACGCACTTTCCAGTCGCCGCGCTCGTCGGGGTCGTGATCGCGCTCGAAATGGCCGCGGTGCTGCTGCCCGGCTTTCGCCTCACCGATGCGCCCGTCGCCGACGCCGCCGCGATGAAGCTCGGCAACACCAAGTTGCTCGGCATCGAGGTCTACACACGCTACTTGTACCCGCTGCAGATCGCGGCCGTGCTGCTGCTGGTCGCGATCATCGCAGCGATCGCGCTGACCCTGCGCAAGCGCAAGGATTCGAAGCATCAGAACCCGTCGGACCAGGTGCGCGTGCGCGCCGCCGACCGGGTGCGCATCGTCAAGATGAAGCCCGCGGTCGAGTTGCCCGACCCGGTCGTGGTGGCGTCAGCCGCACCGATCGCGGCGCCGACCACGCCGATCGGCCCGGCGGCAGGAGAAAAGAAATGACCCTTGGCACCATCACGCTCGGGCACTACCTCGTGCTCGGCGCGATCCTTTTCGCACTGTCGGTGATCGGCATCTTCCTGAACCGCAAGAACCTGATCGTGCTGCTGATGGCGATCGAGCTGATGCTGCTCGCGGTGAACCTGAACTTCGTCGCGTTCTCGCATTACCTCGGTGACATGTCAGGCCAGGTCTTCGTTTTCTTCATCCTCACCGTCGCCGCGGCCGAATCGGCCATCGGCCTGGCGATCCTCGTCGTGCTGTTCCGCAACCGCGCCAGCATCAATGTCGACGAGCTCGACGGGCTGAAGGGCTAAGCAGTCATGTCAGCAACTCTTTCGCAAAACATGCTGCTCGCGGTGCCGCTGGCGCCTCTGGTCGGTGCAATCGCAGCTGGCCTGTTCGGCAAGCAGATCGGCCGCAAAGGCGCGCACTGGATCACCTGCATCGGCGTCGCGATCTCGCTCGTGATCTCGCTGCAGACGCTGCTCGCCGTACTCGACGGCGCCAGGTTCAACGCCACGGTCTACGAGTGGATGACGGTCGGCACGTTGAAGATGGAGATCGGTTTCCTCGTCGACGGGCTGACCGCGATGATGATGTGCGTCGTCACCTTCGTTTCGCTGATGGTGCACATCTACACCATCGGCTACATGAAGGACGACCCGGGCTACCAGCGCTTCTTCAGCTACATCTCGCTGTTCACTTTTTCGATGCTGATGCTCGTGATGAGCAACAACTTTCTGCAGCTGTTCTT
>JANMWQ010000597.1:0-3777 GCA_031394085.1 Rhizobacter sp.
TTCTTCAGTTGAGGGCACTGCTCACGCACTTCGAGCATCTTGTCGACCTGCTCCTGGTCTTCGACGATCGCGAACGCGACCTCGGCATTGGTGATCGGGAACACGCACTCGGGTGCTGCCGCGTCTTGGTAGAGCGGCACCGGCACCGCGCCGAGCGACTGCGCGGCGAGCATGCAGGCATAGAGCCGCGGCCGGTTCTCGCCGATCACGACGATGTGCTCACCGCGCTTCAACCCCGCCTCGTGCAACCCGCACGCCAGTTCACGAACGAGGGTCGCAAGCGCGCTCCAGGTCAGCGTCTGCCAGATGCCGAATTCCTTCTCGCGCAACGCCGCGGCGTTCGGGCGCTGCGAGGCGTGATCGAGCATCAGGCGGGTGAAGGTGGTTTGCACCGAGGGCGTCTCCGGGTCGACGAGCGAGGCGCGTCTGAATCCAAATGTAGAAACAAGTTTGACGCCGAGTTGTCGTTCTGACGACAATCCTAGGGACAGTCCCCTCAGGTTTTTCCCTCGATGAACCCAAGACTTGCCAATTCCCAGCCGACGCCGGCGCCGATCTACCAGCGGGCTCGCGCGCCGAGTGAGGCCGAGCTTGCCGACATCCCATGGTTGCCCACGCTCGACCGTGACGAACGTGCGGTAGCGGTCGGCGACCTGAAGGTGGTGCAGGTCGCCGCCGGCGAATTGCTGTGCCGCGTGGGCCGCCCGGTGACTTACTGGTTCGGCGTGATCGACGGCTTTTTGAAGATGAGCAACGACAGTCAGTTCGGCATGCCGATCACCTTCACCGGCTTGCCGCCGGGCGGCTGGTTCGGCGAGGGCACGGTGATCAAGCGCGAGGTCTACCGCTACAACATCCAGGCCGTGCGCACGAGCGTCGCGGCGGGCTTGAGCGTGGCCACCTTCCACTGGTTGCTGGAGCGCAGCATCCCGTTCAACCGCTTCATCATTCAGCAGTTGAACGAGCGGCTCGGCCAGTTCATCGGTGCGCGCGAAACCGATCGCATGATCAACGTCGACGCGCGCGTGGCGCGCAGCCTCGGCGCGCTGTTCCACCCGGTGCTCTACCCGGGCGTCGGCGGCCTGCTGCGCATCACGCAGCAAGAGCTCGGCTACCTGATCGGCTTGTCACGCCAGCGCATCAACGAGGCGCTGAATTCGTTGCAGGCCAAGGGCCTGATCCGGATCGAATATGGTGGCGTCAGCGTGCTCGATCTGGAAGGGCTGCGGCGCGTTGGCTGACGGCGCTTCGGCGTCGCCGAGCGACGACTCCGAGCACGCCGAGACCGGCGAGCAGCAACGCACTGGCGGCCGGCTCGGGCACCGCGGCCACGGTCAACCGCAGGTTGCCGACGGTGAGTGAGGACACGCCGACAACGTCGCTGGTGTCGATCACGCCGAACGCGAGCCTTGCGTTGCCGGTCTGGCCGAAGGTGTGGCTGAAGGTCTGGCTCGCGGCACCCGGCGCGCCGCGCGTCGCGAGCGTGGTGATCACGCCATCGATGACGACGAAGGCGCGGTCCTGGAACAGCGTCTCGAGCGTGCCGAACGACCAGGCGAAGCTGAGTGTCTGCCCGGCCACCGCGGCGAAGGTCTGGGCGGCCAGCGAGCCCTCGGTGCCGTACTCGGCCGGCGACAGGTCGAGCCTGTAGGCGGCGACGCCGGCCGCGGTTTCCAGGTCGCCAATGAGCGCGGCGCCCGTGCCCGACAAGTTGAAGGGCTGGTCGCCTGCCGGGTCGGCGTCGGTGAAGGCGGTGGTCAGCGTGATCGCGCCGGCTTGCGAGATCACGTCGCCGACCACGCTCCAGCCGCCCAGGTTGTCGGTCGTGGCGTGCGCATGGGCGCTGTTGCCCGCGAGGGTCAGCAGGCCCAACGCGAGGGCTGCGAAAAGTTGCTTGGGGTCGGTCTTCATGAGCGGTCTTTTCGGATGAGTGAAGGTGGGGTCATTGCGAGATCAAGTCGCGGACGGCATCGATGCTGCCCGGCGACACGCCGTTCAATGTCGCCAGTGGCCGAAACGTCGCACCCGGGGCGCCGATCTGCACGCTCGTGCCACCCGCCACGGCGACGAAGCGCACACAGCCATCGGCGACCGGGTTGGCGCCGCTGTAGCCGATGTTTCGCAGCAGCGTGCGCAGGTCGAGAAAGTCTTTGCCCGGGGTGAAGTCGGTGATCGTGTCGCCGGCATCGCGCATCGAGGTATAGACGAACACGTTGACACCGCCGCCGCCGGTGAGCGTGTCGGCACCCGGGCCGCCGATGAGGATGTCGTCACCGGCGCTGCCGGTGATCACGTCGCGGCCGGCAGTGCCGATGAAGCGCTTGTACAAGCCGAGGCCGACGATCACCGGGTCGTGGTCTGAGGCGCGAAACGGCAGCGCGCCGTCGAAAGGGTCGGGCGCGCACGCGGCGCACGCGGGCTGCTTGAACTCGAGGTTGTAGACTTGTGCGAGCGACTCGTCGGCGTCGATGTGCCAGTGCACCGCGCCCATCACCTTGGCCGAGAGCGTGGCCGTGGCGATCGCGTGGTCGAGCCGGCCGGCGGCACCGTCGAAAACATACGAGTAGCCGAACGGCTCGAAGCGGCCTGACTGGTCGATGTAGCCGGAGCTTGTCAGGTCGAACATCGGGTCTTCTTGCGCGTAGGCGTTGAAGTCGCCGATCAGCAGCACGTCGTTGCTGCCGCCGCTGGCCTGCAGTTGCGCGACGAAGGTGCGCAGGCGCTGCGCTTGTGCCAGGCGCAGCGCATTCCAGCAGCCCTGGCCGTCGCCGGCGTCGAGGTTGCCCGCGGCATCGGCGTCGCCCGCCGACGGGCAACTGCCCTTCGACTTCAAATGGTTCACGACCAACGTGAAGCGATCGCCGTTTGCGGCCGCGAAGGTCTGCGCCAGCGGCGGCCGGTTGTTGACCGCCGCCGGGTCGCTGGCCGCGGCGCCGATCAGGTTGAGCTTGGCCGGCTTGTAGATCATCGCGACGCGGATCGCATCGGTGCCGGTGCCCTGAGCGGGTGCCGCAACCACCGCGTAGGTGAGCGCGCCGACTTGCGCATTGAGCGCGTCGACGAGGTTTTGCGCGGCCACGTTGCCGTTGTTTTGCAGCTCCATCAAACCGACCGCATCGGCGTTCATGCCGGCGAGCGCGGCGACGATCTTCGCGCGCTGGCGGGTGAACTCGGCGAGGCTGTCGGCACCGCGGCAGTTGCTCGCCGAGGTCGAGCCGCCCAGCGTGCAGCCCTGACCACTCTGGCCGGCGGCGGTGCTGCCGTTGGTGAAGGTGGTGAAGAAGTTCAACACGTTCATCGAACCGAGCTTGATGTTGCCGACGACCGCAGGCGGCGTGGCCAAGCGCGGGTTACCGATCGTGAAGACCGGCACGGCGGTCGGCTGCAGGCGATACAGGCCCGCACCGGAGGCGGTCGCGGTGGCCAGCCCGAAGTCGAGCACGCCGACGAGGTTCGAGACTTGGTCACCCGCGCGCGGCACGCCGCCCGGCAGCGCGTAGGCCGTGGGGTTCGTGTTTTGCAGCGAGCTGCCGTCGTCGAGCAGCAGGCGGCTGCGGGCTTGCAGGTCGGCCAGCGCCGCGGCTTGCGCGCCGGGGCGGTAGCGGTTGGTCGGCGTCTCGTGCCGGCCACCGGCGCCGATCGTCAACTGACCGTAGCGCGCCTGAAAGTAGTTTTGCTGCACCGTCAGCGTGCCCGCAATCCGCACCAGCATGCCCTCGAAGCGCTCCAGGCTCTCGCCCTCGGCGAGCGGCAGCGTCACCAATGTCGGCGTGATCG
>JANMWQ010000619.1:0-1567 GCA_031394085.1 Rhizobacter sp.
GCTGCCGATCCTCGTGTTCACGATCCTGTTGCGCAAGCACCTGCTGCGCGGCATCACCTTCGGAGCGGTCCGCAAATGAACGTGCCAACCCAACGCCGCTGGCCGAAGCGCTTGCGCCGCGGCCCGATGGAGCTGCTCGCCTGCGTGATCATCACCGTCGGCATCCTGATGCTGCTGCAGCCCTTCGCGATGGCGCTCTACACCTGGTCGTTCGTGACCACGTTGTTCGGCACCGTGATGTTCATGGTCGTCTCGAAGTTCCCGCAATGATGAACAACCCCCACGTCGCTTCGCTCCTGCCCCCCGAGGGGGCGCAGCCCGCCCTTGGGGCGGCCCGGCGGGAGGGCTGACCATGGCCGAAATACGTGTCGAGCGTTTGAACAAGGAGTTCGCCGAATTCACCGCCGTGAAGGATTCGAGCTTCACGGTGCGCGACGGCGAGTTCTTCTGCCTGCTCGGGCCCTCGGGCTGCGGCAAGACGACCACGCTGCGCATGATCGCGGGGCTCGAGCTGCCCACCTCGGGCAAGATCTATCTCGGCGATGAAGACGTGAGCTTCAAGCGCGCCTCGGCGCGCGACATCGCCTTCGTGTTCCAGATGTTCGCGCTCTACCCGCACATGAACGTGCGCCGCAACATCGCCTTCCCGCTCGTCTCGCAAGGCATGCCGCGCGCGCAGATCGACCAACAAGTCGAGCAGGCGGCGCGCACGCTGCGCATCACCGAGCTGCTCGACCGGCCGGTCTCGGGCCTGACCAGCGGCGACCGCCAGCGCGTCGCGCTCGGCCGCGCGATCGTGCGCCAGCCGCTCGCTTTCCTGATGGACGAACCGCTCGGCGCGCTCGACGCCGAGTTCCGCGAGGTCATGTGCCAGGAGCTGCGCGACCTGCACGACCGGCTCAAGGCGACCACCGTCTACGTCACGCACGACCAGAACGAAGCGATGTCGATGGCCGACACGATCGCGATCATGAACCGCGGCGTGATCGAGCAACTCGGTGCGCCGCTCGAGGTCTACGAGCGGCCCGCGAGCGTGTTCGTGGCCGACTTCTTCGGCGCACCGGCGATGAACTTCCTGCCGTTCCATGCCGCGCTCGCGCAGGGCGCCGACCAGCTTCACCTCGGCCCGGCGCAGATCCGCGTGCCGGCGTTGCGCGAGGCGATTTCGGAGCGCGCGCTGCTGTGCGGCGTGCGCCCCGAGCACGTGCGGCTCGACGACGCCTCGGCGTTGCGCGCCGAAGTGCTCGGCACCGAATACCTCGGCACCAGCCGCGTCATCACGCTCGCGACTGCCAACGGCGCGACGCTGCGCGCCAAGGTCGATGTGAGCAGCCCGGCGCAGCGTGGCGATCACGTCGGCCTGGCGTTCGAGGCGGCCGCGATCTCGCTCTTCGACACCGACTCGGGCCGTGCATTGCGCACCGCACGCGACGACCACGCCTTCAAGGCAGGACCCCGTCATGGCTGACCTTCGACTCACCGGCATCGGCAAACGCTTCGGCGATGTGCAGGCGGTCACCGACCTGACGCTTAACGTCGCAAGCGGCGAATTCATCGTGCTGCTCGG
>JANMWQ010000762.1:0-3033 GCA_031394085.1 Rhizobacter sp.
TGCGGCCACCGGCGACGGCCGGCTCCAGGCCGTGCTTGATGCAGTTCTCGACCAGCGGTTGCAGCAGCAGTGGCGGCACCGGCAGGTCGGCGAGCGCCTCGGGCAAATCGAAGCGTGTTTGCAGCCGATCGCCCATGCGGACTTGCATTAGCGCGAGGTAGTCGCCGAGCCGCGCGAACTCGGCCCGCAGCGGGTGTTGTGCGGCGCGCGAACCGCTGAGCGTGGCGCGCATGAACGCGATCAGTTGGTCGAGCATCGCCTGCGCGCGTTTCGGGTCGACGCCGATCAGCACACGCAGGTTCGCCAGCGTGTTGAACAGCATGTGCGGTTCGAGCTGCGATTCGAGCAGCTTCAACTGGTGCTCGGCGGCCTGGCGTTGCGCGGTCTGGACGGCAGCTTCTTTGCCGGCGATGGTTTCGCGCGAATAGAACCAGTAGGTGATCACGGTGCCGGGCACGAGCGAACCGAGCAGCAGGGCCAGCATCTGGCGCCAGTTGCCGCGAAAGTAGCCTTCGAAGTTGCGCCCGAGAACCAGGTTGGCGACCTCGTTGCCGAGGCTGAAGCCGACCACCGTGCCGACGACGATCGCGATCAGCATCAGCGGCCAGCCCGGCCAGTGGCGCGCGGATTCGGATGTGCCCGGCGGGTCGTTGCGGTGCGACCATTTCGCCAACTGCAAGCGGCCGGCGTCGATCGTGAACCAGCACAGCATGGCGATGCAGACCGACTGGACCAGGTTCGGCCAGAACGGGGTGCCGAAGCCGCCGGTCAACAGCAACGCGATGACCACACCGAAACCCAGGCTGCGCAGCCCGCGCATCCAAAATCGCTCGCGGCGGTGACCGTTCGCAGCGGCGGTAGTGGTCAGTGGTGAGTCCATCGTCAGCCATTCTCGCGCAGTGAACGCGCGCCTCTTCGACCGCACATGCCGCTCAGGCCACCACCGGGCCGGCCTGGCTTTTCGCGAGCTGGCGCAACGACAATCCGCGCGCCAGGAACAACCCGCTGAAGCCGCCGCAGGCCAGGCTGATCGCGCCGGCGAAGGCCGTGTCGGCCGCGAACTCCGGGTGCAGCGCCAGGCGCACGCCGACGAAATACTTGAGCGCGAACAGCCCGACGATCAGCCCCAGCGGCACCCAGCTCCCCGGCACGTGCAGCGTGCCGGCTTGCTGCGACCATGCCGCCCCGCGGACGGCGATGAACTGGCGGCCGAAGGTCAGCGCCGCGCCCAATCCCGCGGCCCAGCCGCCGAGCGCCGCGGGCGAGTGCCCGAACGCGCTGAACACGCCCGACACCGAGAGCGCGATCATCACCAGCGGCAGGACCGTGACGCGCATCAGGCTCATTTCACGGTCACGTGCTTGCGACACACCGAGCGCGATCAGCAGGGCGAGCAGGCCCCAGACCCAGACGGGCGTGTGTCGAACGATGGCGATGAACATGGTGTGGCTCCTCGGGGTGGAACAGGGCGCGGTGCGCCGATGCCTCGCACTGTGCCGAGGCGGCCCGGGGCGAGCCACACGCTTGCGACGAAACCGGTCAGACGCGGCGCGAAACGGCGCCCGGCGTGCGCGAGCCGGCTGCTGCAGAATGCCGCAACCAAGATCGGCCACGATCGGTCCACGCGAAGGCAATCCACCGATGACAGACGCAGTCGAGACCGGCGCCAGCGCCGCGCAAGTGATCGCCGAAGCCCGCCACGGCCATGTGCCGCAGGCCGAGTTCGCCGGCGCGAAATTCCACAGCCTGCACGGGCAGGGTGTGATCGTCACCGGCGGCGCCAGCGGCATCGGTGCCGACATCGTGCGCGGCTTCGCGGCGCAGGGCTGCGCGGTCGGCTTTCTCGACCGCGATGCCGCGGCCGGGCAGGCGCTTGCGGCCAGCCTGACGAACGCCCACTTCCAGTTGTGCGACGTGACCGACGTGCCCGCACTGCAGGCCGCGATGGCAACGCTGATCGCGCGGCTCGGCGGCGTGGGTGTGCTGGTCAACAACGTCGCGAACGACGATCGCCATGCGTTCGAGGCCGTCACGCCAGCGTTCTTCGACGAGCGCATCGCCGTCAACCTGCGGCCGCATTTCTTTGCCACCCAAGCCGTGATCGGCCCGATGCGCGAGCGCGGTGGCGGCGCGATCGTCAACCTCGGTTCGGTCAGCTGGAAGAACAAGACCGCGGGGCTGTCGGTCTACGCCACCGCCAAGTCGGCGATGAACGGCTTCACGCGCAGCTTGGCGCGCGAGCTCGGGCGCGACGGCATCCGTGTCAACTGCGTCGTGCCCGGTTGGGTCATGACGCAGCGCCAGATCGACCTGTGGCTCGACGCCGCCGGTGAAGAATCGCTCGAACGCAACCAGTGCCTGGCCGGGCGCATCGTCGGCACCGACATCGCGCACATGGTGATGTTCCTCGCGGCCGACACGGCGCGCATGATCACCGCGCAAGAGTTCGTCGTCGATGCCGGCTGGAGTTGAGCGACGATTGCGCCGGGCCGAAGCAACAAGATGCAGGGAGCGGGTGATGCAGGTGTCGGGTTGGAGGAGAGTTGTCGCGCAGTGGCCGCTGGGGCTCGCACTCGTCGGCCTGTGGGCGTGCAGCAGCGCGCCCGGGATCGCGACGCGGCCGGTGCCGTCGCCGAGCCGGTCGGTCGCAGTGCCACCGACGCCGTCGGTGGTCGCGCAGGCGCCTCTGCCCGTGCCGTTGTCTGTGCCAGCCTCCGCGCCGGCACAGCCGATCGAAAGCGCGGGGGTGGCGGCGCGCTTTCCCGATCCTGCGGTGCGCTACCGCACGCCGGCCTTCGAGTCCGGCCACGCCGGCTTCACCAGCAACGCCGAGTTGCGCGCACTGTTGCAGGGCCTGGCCCGCGACGGTGACGCCGGCCCCGGCACCGCGACGGTCCGCTCGCTGCAGGTCGGCAGCTCGCAAACCGGCGTGCCGATCGACGTGCTGCATTTCAGTCGCGCGCCGGCGGCGCTCGCTGCCACCGGCGTCACCGCGCGAGCGCCACGGCCGACCGTGCTGCTGATCGGCCAGCA
>JANMWQ010000683.1:0-2096 GCA_031394085.1 Rhizobacter sp.
TGCGAGGCGAGCGTCGACGCAGCGCCCAAGGTCGGGCCGACGCACGGGCTCCAGACGATGCCGAGCACGAGGCCAACCGCGAACTGACCTGACCAGCCCGTGCCGGTAATGCGCGCAAGCATCCCGTCGCCCGAGGCGGTCAACCCTGCGGTCGCGGTGGCGAAGCGCATCTGCAACGCGGGAACCAACAGCACGAGGCCGAAGCCGATCAACAGCACCGCGGCACCTTTGCGCAAGACCGACTGATCGAGCCCGATCGAGGCGCCGAGCGTCGCGATGAAGACGCCGACAACGGTGAACGACAGCGTGAGGCCCGCCGCCAGCGCGAGCGGTCCGAAGCGGTGCTGCGACACGGCGGTCGCAATCAGGATCGGCAGCAGCGGCAGCACGCACGGCGACAGCGTCGACAGCAGCCCGGCAAGGTAGCCGAGCAGGAAGGTGCCCGGGCCGAAGTCCATCGCGACCTCAATGTGTGGCGCGAACGACGCTCAGAGCGCTTTCTCGAACAAGTCGGCGATTGCCTGCTTTTGCGTCTGCCCGGTCGAGCGGCCGACTTCCTTGCCTGCCTTGAAGACGACGAAGGTGCTTTGCTGGGTGACGCCGAGCTGCTTCTTCAGCGCCACCTCTTTGTCGAAATCGGCGATGAACAGCGTCACCGTCTCCAGCTTCTTTTCCTTCATCAAGCCTTCGACGATCGGCTTTTGCTGCTTGCAGGTCGGGCACCAGCTGGCAGTGAAGTCGACGATCACCGGCTTGCCCTGCGCGAGCGCGGCGTCGAACTGCGCCTTGTCGAACGGCGCCTCTGACGCGACGGCGGCAAGCGCCGCGAAACCCAGCCCGATGGCGACGACGAACGAACGAAAAGTCTTGTGCATGATGGTCCCCGATTGGATGAATGTGTCAAATGCCGGCATACCACTCGTAGCCGTTGTCTTCCCAGTAGCCGCCCTGGCCGCCCCGGATCTTGTCGAAGCGCTCGACCAGCTCGATGCGCATCAGGTATTTGGCATGCTTGTAGCCCAACTGGCGCTCGATGCGTGCGCGCAGCGGCGCGCCATTGTTGACCGGCAGCGGCTGGTCGTTGAGCTCGTAGGCGAGCACGGTCTGCGCGTGGTAGGCGTCGTCCATGTCGATGCTTTCGTAGTACCGGGAGTCGTGGCCGTCGAGCGACGGGCCGTCCATCGAATCGGCGCAGCGAAAGACCACGAACTTCGCGTTCGGCAGCGGCTTGACCTGCGCCAGCAAATGCGCGAGCGGCACGCCCTTCCACTTGCCGATGGTGCTCCAGCCTTCGACGCAATCGTGGCGCGTGATCTGCGTGCGCGACGGCATCGCGCGCAACTCGGCGAGCGTGAACGCGGCGGGCTGCTCGACCAGGCCATCGACCTGCAGCTGCCAGGCCTTGAAGCCGCCGTCCATCAGCGCCTGGTAGTCGGCGTCGCGCGGCACCAGCGTGCCGTTGGCCTTGAAATGCGCGGCCACATCGGCTTCGCTGAATTCCTGCGCCATCGCCTTGCGGCCAGCGACCAGTTTGTGCGCGCCGTGGCTGAGTTGCTGCGCGCTCTTGAGCACGTCGACGAACGCGGCGTTGTTCGACAGCCGATCGCAGCCCGCGAGCGACACTGTGCCCACGCCGGCGAGCGCTGCGCGCAGCGCGGTGCGGCGGCTCGGCGCGACCTTCGGTCGACCGCTCGACATCGGCTTGCGGATCATGGCTTGGCTCCTTTGTCTTTCGGCAAGGTGTACCAGCCGGTCACCATCGAGCGGAGCTGGTTCCACACGCCGCTGATCAGCACCTCGAACACATGCACCAGCACGAACAGCAGCAGCCCGGTCGCGGCCAAAAAGTGCAAGGTGCGCGCCGATTGCCGGCCGCCGAGCAGGTCGACCCAGCCGGTGAACACCGCATCGAGCCGCGGCGACATCGCCCAGCCAGCGATGACGACCAGCGGCAGCAGCCCGAAGATCACCGCGAGGTAGGCCAGGCTTTGCAACACGTTGTAGCGCTTGGCGGCTTCGCCGCTGGCGTGCCTGAACAGCACGTGGTTCTTGATCGAGCGGCCGATGTTCTTCAGCTCCGTGCGTGTGGGCAGCAG
>JANMWQ010000704.1:0-10676 GCA_031394085.1 Rhizobacter sp.
CCGAGCACGGCGTGATCGTCGAGAAGACGGGCCTCTACTCGTTCTTCATCATGTTCACGATCGGCATCACCCAGGGCCGCTGGAACACGCTGCTGACCGCGCTGCAGCAGTTCAAGGACGACTACGACCGGAACCAGCCGCTGTGGCGCATCCTGCCCGAGTTCTGCGCGGCGCATCCGCGCTACGAGCGCATGGGGCTGAAGGACCTGTCGCAGGCAATTCACAAGATGTACGCGAAGGGCGACATCGCGCGGCTCACGACCGAGGTGTACCTGTCGGACCTGCAGCCTGCGATGAAACCGACCGACGCGTTCGCCTACATCGCGCACCGCAAGACCGAGCGCGTGCCGATCGACGCGCTCGAAGGGCGCATCACGACTTCGCTGCTGACGCCGTACCCGCCGGGCATCCCGCTGCTGATCCCGGGCGAGCGCTTCAACAAGAAGATCGTCGACTACCTCAAGTTCACGCGCGAGTTCAACGCGGCGTTCCCCGGCTTCGATACCGACGTGCACGGTCTGGTGGAGTCCGGCGACGACGCCGGCGATCACCTCTACTTCGTCGACTGCGTCGCGGCCGAATAGTCCGCTGTCAGAGGGCTCGCGACGCGCCGAGCAGCGCGGGCGAGACCTCGGCATGGATCACGTAGACCGGGATCGCTTCGAGGTAGCCGCGGAACCGCCCCTTGTCTTCGAAGCTCGCGCGAAAGCGCGAGTTCGTGAATGCCTGGCCCAGGCGCGGCACGATGCCACCGCCGATGTAGATGCCGCCGCGTGCGCCGATCGTGAGTGCGAGGTTGCCGGCGACGCTGCCGAGGAAAGCGCAGAACAGATCAAGCGCTTCGACGCATTGGGCATCGGACCCGGCCAGCGCGCGTTGACTGATCTCGGCAGCCGTGAGGGGCGCGGCATTCGACACACCGTTGAGCGTACGCAGCGCGTCGTACAGCACTTCGAGGCCTTGCCCCGAAACAGCGCGCTCGGCCGACGCTTGGCCGAAGCGACTCTGCATCACCTGCAGCACCGCCGCCTCGCGCACATTGCTCGCGGAAAGCGTGACGTGGCCGCCTTCGCCTTGCAGCGGGACCCAGCGGCCCGGCTCGCCACTCGGCACGAGCCCTGAGACGCCCAACCCCGTGCCAGGGCCGATCAGCCCGAGCGGTGTGCCGGCCACGGCCGCGCCACCGCCGAGCTGGCGCAGGTCGTCGGTCGGCAGATCCGGAATCGCCAAGGCCAGCGCCGTGAAATCGTTGATGACGACGAATCGCTCGAAGCCGATCTCACGCCGCACGGCGTCGATCGAGAACGACCAGTGGCTGTTGGTGAGGCGGACCGCATCGCCGGTGATCGCGGAGGCGACACCGATGGCGCACCACGGCGGCGCCGGTCGGCCCAGGCGGCCGAGGTAAGCGCGCATCGTCTCGGCCAGGCTCGCGTGTTCGCTCACATTCAGGATTTGCAGATCGCGCGGCGTTGCGCCGGCGTGGTCTTGCCAGGCGAAGCGCGCGTTCGTGCCACCGATGTCGGCCAGGAGTCGGGGCAGCGGGGAGGGATGTTTCACGTCGGCAATGCAGAGTGGAGGCGCACCCCCGAGTTTGCCTGCCTTCTCGCCTCAGGCCGCGATGCGCCGTTGAGTCGTCGCATCAAACAGATGCACTTGCGACGCCGACCACGCCAGGTGCACCGGATCGCCCACCTTGCTGCGGACCACACCCGGCACCCGTGCGACCAAAGAGCCGATGGCCGTGTCGACGAACGCATAGGTTTCGGGGCCGGTCGGCTCCAGCAGGCGCAGCCGCCCGGCCAGGCCTTCGTCGGCCAGCGTCAGCGCTTCGGGCCGCAGGCCGTAGGTCACTTCGGCGCTGCCGAGGCGCGCCAGCGCGTCGCCTTGTGCGGGATCGAGCGCGAGCGCCGTGCCCTGCGCCTGCAGGGCGCCGTCGGCGCTGGAGGCGGCGATCATGTTCATCGCCGGCGAGCCGATGAATTCGGCCACGAAGCGACTCGCCGGGCGCGCGTAGATGTCGTCGGGCGTGCCGAGCTGCTCGACCTGGCCATCGCGCATCACCGCGATGCGGTCGCCCAGCGTCATCGCCTCGATCTGGTCGTGCGTGACATAGACAGTCGTCGTGCGCGTGCGCTGGTGCAGCAGCTTGATCTCGGCGCGCATCTCGACGCGCAACTTGGCATCGAGGTTCGACAGCGGCTCGTCGAACAAGAACAGCGCCGGGTTGCGTGCCAGTGCCCGCCCCATCGCGACACGCTGGCGCTGCCCGCCGGAGAGCTGCCCGGGTTTGCGGGCGAGCAGGTGCTCCATCTGCAGCATCTTCGCGACCCGCTGCACCGCAGCCTCGCGTTCGGCGCGCGGCACCTTGCGCATCTCCAGGCCGAACGAGATGTTTTGCGCCACGTTCATGTTCGGGTAGAGCGCGTAGCTCTGGAACACCATCGCGATGTCACGGTCGCGCGGGCTGGCGTAGGTCACGTCACGGTCGCCGATCAGGATCTGGCCACCGCTGGGCAGGTCGAGCCCGGCGATCATCGAGAGCAAGGTGCTCTTGCCGCAGCCCGAGGGGCCGACCAGGATCAGGAACTCGCCGGCATCGACCTCGATGTCGATGCCCTTCAAGATGTTCACCGTGCCGAAGCTCTTGGTGATGTTGCGGATCGATAGTGCGCCCATGGTCTCTTTCAGTCCTTCAGCCTTTGACGGCGCCGGCCGTCAGGCCGCGCACGAAGTATTTGCCGGCCACCAGGTAGGCCACCAGGGTCGGCAGCGCGGCGATCATGGCCGCGGCCATGTCCACGTTGTATTCCTTGACCGCACTCGAGGTGTTGGCCAGGTTGTTGAGCCCGACCGTGATCGGCTTCGATTCGGAGCCCGAGAACACCACGCCGAACAAGAAGTCGTTCCAGATCGCCGTGAATTGCCAGATCAGCGTGACCACCAGAATCGGCGCCGACAGCGGCAGCACGATGCGCCAGAAGATGCGCCAGAAGCCGGCGCCGTCGAGCAGCGCGGCCTTGATCAGCTCGTCGGGCAGTCCGACGGAGTAGTTGCGGAAGAACAGCGTCGTCGTCGCCAGCCCGACCAGCACATGCACCAGCACCAGGCCCCAGATCGAATCGGCCAAATGCAGCCAGCCCAGCACCTGCGACATCGGCAGCAGCACCACCTGCAGCGGCATGAACGCGCCGAACAGGATCAGCGCGAACATCGTCTCGCTGCCCGGAAACCGCCACTTGCTCAGGATGTAGCCGCTGATCGCGCCGAGCGTGGTGGAGATCGCCACGGCTGGCACGACCATCCTCAGCGAGTTCCAGAAGAAGGGCTGCAGCCCGCCGCAATCGGTGCCGGTGCAGGCCGACGACCAGGCCTTGGCCCAGGCATCGAAGCTCAGCGCGTCGGGCAGCGCGAGCAGGCCGCCGCTGCCGCGGATCTCGCTCATGTCCTTGAGCGAGGTCACGAGCATCACGTAGAGCGGCACCAGAAAGAACGCCGCGAACAGCAGCAGCAGCGACCAGATCGCGACGCGGTGAAAGTTCTTCATCGACGGCTTCATTTCTTCGCGCGCAATTCGCTGTACAGGTAGGGCACGACGATTGCCGCGACTGTCGCGAGCATCACCGTCGCCGACGCCGCGCCGAGGCCGATCTGGCCACGCGAGAACGCCATCGCGTACATGAAGGTCGCCGGCACGTCGGTCGCGAAACCCGGCCCGCCCGCCGTCAGCGCCATCACCAGGTCGAAGCTCTTGATCGAGATGTGCGAGAGCACCAGCAGCGTGCTGAAGAACACCGGCCGCAGGCTCGGGATCAGGATGCGCCAGTAGATGCGCGGCATCGAGGCGCCGTCGATCTGAGCGGCCTTGACGATGGCTTCGTCGATGCCGCGCAAGCCGGCGAGAAACAGCGCCATCACGAACCCCGCGCTCTGCCACACGCCGGCGATCACGACGGTGTAGATCGCCTTGTCGGGGTTGATCAGCCAGTCGAAGGTGAAGCTCGACCAGCCCCACTGCTGCACCACGTGTTCAAGGCCCAAACCCGGATTCAGGATCCACTTCCAGGCGGTGCCGGTGACGATGAAGCTCAGCGCCATCGGGTACAGATAAATGGCGCGCAACGTGCCTTCGAGGCGAATCTTCTGGTCGAGCAGGATCGCGAGCAGCAAGCCGAGCGCGAGCCCCACGCCGATGAACAGCACGCTGAAGATCGCGAGGTTCTTCAGCGCGACACCCCAGCGTTCGCTCTCGAACAGTTGCGCATAGTGCGCGAGGCCGACGAACTCGTAGTTCGGCAGCAGGCGCGAGGCCGAGAGCGACAGGTAGCCGTTCCAGGCGATCAGCCCGTAGATGAACAGGAACGCGACCGCGAATATCGGCGTGATCACCAGGCGCGGCAGCCAACGCGCGAAGCGCGCCTGTGCAAGGGAAGGGGTGGCGATGGTCATGGCAGTGGCAGGCCCGAGCGGCCCGCGCGCGGGCCGCTCTGCTGTGGATCGGCGGGTCGGTTTACTTCGTGCGCGCCGCGGAGGCGATCTTGCCCATGGCCTCGGCCGGGGTCATCTTGTCGCTGTTCCAGTATTGCGAGACGACGTCTTTCATCGCGCCCTCGATGGCCGAAGGCACCGCCATCCCGTGAGCGATCGAGGGAACTAGCGAGCCGGTTTTCGCGGTCGAGACGAAGTCGTTCGCCGAGAGCTTGGCGCAGTCGTCGAACTTGTCCATCTTCATGTTCAAGCGCACCGGGATCGAGCCTTTGTTGAGATTGAAGACCTCCTGGAACTCGGGCGACATGATCGCCGCCGCCAGGTCCTTTTCGGCCTTGGTGTTGGCTTCGTTCTTCAGCTTGAACATGGCGAAGCTGTCGACGTTGAAGGTGAAGTCCTTGGCGGTATCGGGTGCGGCCACGCAGACGAAATCTTTGCCCGGCGTCTTGCCGGCGGCGAGGAATTCGCCTTTCGCCCAGTCACCCATCAGCTGCATGCCGGCCTCGCCGCGGATCACCATCGCGGTGGCGAGGTTCCAGTCGCGCCCGGGCGCATTGCGGTCGGTGTACTCCTTCACGCGCTTGAAGGTCTTGAGCACCTTCTCCATCGTCGGGCTCTTCAGCGTTGCAGGGTCGAGTTGAACCAAGGCCTTCTTGTAGAACTCCGCGCCGCCGACGCCGAGCGCGACGCTCTCGAACGTGGTGAAGTCCTGCCAGCTCTGGCCGCCGTGTGCGACCGGCACGACGCCAGCCTTCTTCAGCGCCTCGGCCGCGACGAAGAACTCGTCCCAGGTGGTGGGCACCTTCGCGCCCGCCTTCTTGAACGCCTCGGGGTTGGCCCACAACCAATTGACGCGGTGCACGTTGACTGGCACGGCGACATAACTGCCCTTGTACTTCATCACATCGGAGACGACCTTGGGCAGCAGCGCATCCCAGTCGTTCGCCTTCGCGACATCGTCGATGTTGGCGAGTACGCCTTCGACGGCCCACTCCTGAATCGACGGCCCCTTGATTTGCGCCGCCGCCGGCGCGTTGCCTGAAACGACGCGGGACTTCAGCACCGTCATCGCCGACTCACCGCCGCCGCCGGCGACGGCAAAGTCCTTCCACGTGTGGCCGAGCTTGGTCATCTGGCCCTTGAGCGTGACGGCCGCCTTGGCCTCGCCGCCGGAGGTCCAGTAGTGCAGTACCTCGACCTCGCCGGCGTGGGCGATGCGGGTGGCTGAAAGACCGAGGCAGGCAACGGCCAGGGCGGTGAGGGCGCAGGGCGCGAATGAGTTCTTCATGATCGAGGTTTCTCCGATAGTTTTGGTTGCGTGTCGCGTGCGGCCGGCCCGTTCATTCCCACCAGGCTTCGACCTGGATGCCCGCCAGCGTGGCGCTGGAACGACCGCCGAAAACGCCGGCAGCCTTGGCCGCATCGTTGCCGCCGACGCGGGTCAGGTAAAGGCGAATCTCGGGGCGGGTCCAGAAGTCGGTGTTCGGCGCAAGCGCGATCGCGATCGTTTCCTTGTTCAGCCGCTGCGTTTGCGAACCATCGGTCTTGAGGCTGGAGAGGTTGACGTCGCCGTACAGCTTGATGTTTCTCGCGATGCCGTACGAGAGCCGACCGCCGAGGCCGAGGTTCTTCGTCGTCTTGCCGGTGTCCTCAGGCTTGAGCGTCTGGTAGCCGAGGAACGCCTGGCCGCCGAACAGGCCGCTCTGCCAGTTGATCGCATCGACGATGCGGAACTGTTTTGCGCCCGGGTTGTAGGTCGTCGTCGTGATCGTCGCGGGATTCGGCGCGAGGCCGGAGGTCGGGCAGCTGCCGTCCGGGTTCGGGGTCACCGTGCAGATGAACGGGCTGCCCGCCGGGGCGGTGACCGTGCCGTTCAGGTTGTAGAACTTGCCGCGCAAATCGGCGTGGCCGTTGGAGCCTTGCACGAACAGCGAGTTCTTCAACGTGCCGAACTTCTGGTTGTAGAGCAGGCCGAGCGCGCCGCTGGTCTTCTTGTCGGCGAACGAGCCGCGGATCACGCCACCGGTCAGCGTTAGGGTGCCGCCCGGGCCGACCGGGATGTCGAGCAACTGAAGATTCACGCGTTTGCCGGCGCTGGTCGTCTTGCTGTTGTCGGTGTTGCCTTCGGTGTGCGCCGAGATGTTCAGCTTGCCGCCCAGCGAGCCGAGTTTGATGCCGTCGACGCCGGCGCCGAAGTTGTCGCCGTCTTCGACCAACCAGTTGTCGATGATGTGGATGTCTTGCACGCGGTGGTAGCGCTGGCCGGCCCAGAAGCTCAGATCGGGCGCGAACGCGAGCCCGCTGATGTCGGCATAGACCTGCTTCGTGCCGGAGTCGTTGCAGCATTGGGCGTTGTAGACGTAGGGCATCCAGTACACGCCCACTTTGGCGCCGGTGAGATCCCACTTCTTGCCGATGCCGAACTCGATGAAGTTGTCGCCTTCGTTGCCGAGCCGGTTGAAGCCGAGTTCGCCGAGACCGTAGTGGCCCTTGGGCTGGTCGTCTTTGGCGTAGTAGGCGCCGGCGCGCATGTAGCCCCAGAGCTGCAAGTCGAACGAGTCCATCGCCTTCTTGGCGGCCGCGGTGGCGATGTCGTATTGGCTTTGGGTCGCGGACGCCGGCGTCGGTGCCATCTCGCTTTGCGGCTCGGCGGCCATCGCGCACAGGCCGAACGTCAACAGTGCGGCAGCGATCGCGCTGGTTCGGAGGATGGGGTGATGCATGTCGATTGTCTCCAGTGGTCGTCTTTTTGATTAACACTCAATGAACTACTGGTTCAAAGGCGGCGCAATATTAATTGCAAATTAATTATTAATTCATAGGGGATTACGCTGAGCGACGTACCGAAGCTGCCGCCTTGGCGCGGAGCGCAAGCCAAAAGTCGAGAACGAGAGCGCGCGCCGCGTGCGCTTCACACCTGCGCAGGGCTCAGGCCGCCAGTGGCAACCTCACACGCACGTTCAATCCGTGCGGTCGGACGCTTTCCAGCGTCACGCTGCCCCGATGCCGCTCGGCGATCTCCTTGACGATCGGCAGCCCGAGACCGCAGCCCGAGCCTTCGGGCGTCGCGCGGTAGAAGCGCTCGAACACCAGCCCGAGCTGCGCATCGGCAATGCCCACGCCGGTGTCGCTCACCTCGACGATCGCATCGGCGCCGTCGGCGCGCACGATCACGGTCACGTCGGCGCCGCGGCCGGCATAGCGGATGGCGTTGTCGATCAGGTTCAGGAGTGCCTCGCGAATCAACGGCGCATTGCCGATGACCCACACCGTGGGCGGCTGTGCGTCGTCCGTGCCGTCGACGGAAGGTGCTCCGCCGAGATCGACGCCAAGATCGATTCCGAGGCCCAACGCGCGCGGCACCGCTTCGGCAGCGAGCTCTTGCGCGAGCTTGGCGAGGTCGAATCGGCTGCGGCCCATCACGGCCTTCGATTCCGGTTCGGCGCGCGCGAGGATCAGCAGTTGATTCACGAGGTGCGCGCTGCGCGTCGCGCTTTCGTGCACCAGCGCCAGGCGCGCGCGCAGCGCCGGGTCTTGCGCCTCCTTCAGTGCGATCTCGGTCTGGCTCTTCAATCCGGCCAGCGGCGTGCGCAACTGGTGCGCCGCGTCGCTGATGAAGCGCCGCTGCCCGGCGACGCTCTCGTTGACGGCGGCGAGCAGGCTGTTCAGCGCCATGGCGAGCGCGCGCACCTCGGCCGGCGCCGACTCGATCTGGATCGGCGCGAGGTCGTTCGGCGCGCGGTCGCCGACGGCGTCTCGCAGCCGCGCCAGCGGTGCGAGCCCGGCGCGGATGCCGGTCCAGACGATCAACGACATTGTCAGCACCAGCGCCGTCAAGGGCAGGGCGGTGTCGATCAGGATGCGCCGCGCGAGCTGCTCGCGGTTGACGCGGCTCTTCGCGATCTGCACCAGCATGACCTGGCGCCGATCGGGTTCGCCACGGGCGAGGTACAGCGCGGCGATTCGCACCACCATGTTGTCGTTGCCGTCGATGACGCGCGCGTCGTAGAAATACGGCTGGTCCAGTGTCGGCAGGACCGCGGGCGGCGGCAGCGGCAACTGGTGGTTGCCGAGCAGGAACGCGCCAGGCGGCGAGCTCACCATGTAGTAGACGCGATCGTCGGGATCGGCCTCGATGATGTCTTGCGCGGCCTTCGGAAAGTCGACGTACAGGCCGGTGCCCGACGGCTTGATCTGGCGCGCCAGCGCCCGCGAGGAGAGGTACAGGCTGCGGTCGATCGCCTCGTTCGCATAGCGCGCGGTGAGGTTGTAGGTGACCCACGCGGCCGCACACCACAGCACGAGCTGCGGCAACAGCAACCAGATCAGCAGGTGCAGGCGCAACGGCCGCGTGCCGGGCGTGACGCCGGGCACGCGGCGCAGCCAGTCGCGCAAGCTGCGATGGCCCATCCGAGGCTCAGGCTTTCTGCTCGAGCAGGTAGCCGAGGCCGCGCACCGTGCGAATGCTCAGGTCGGAGCCTTCGAGCTTGCGCCGCAGCCGGTGGATGTAGACCTCGAGCGAACTCGGCCCGCCGCTGTCGGAAACTTCGGCCTGCCAGACCTGCGCGATCTGCTCCTTCGTGATGACCTTGCTGCGCTGGGTCACCAGCAGGTCGAGCAGCAGCCATTCGCGCGGCGACAAATCAAGTGCCTCGCCGGCCAGCGTGGCCCGGCGCGCATCGCGGTCGAAGCTCAACTGACCTGCGAGCTGCACGCTGGGCCGGTCGGCGATCGGCGGCAGCGCGTGTTGCGCCGCCTGCGCCCGCCGCAACAGCGCGTTGATGCGCGCCTCGAGTTCGGGAAAGTCGAACGGCTTGGTCAGGTAGTCGTCGGCGCCGGCGTTCAGGCCGGCGACCCGGTTTTCCATCCCGTCGAGCGCGGTCAACACCAGCAGCGGCAACGTCGGCCGCGCGGCGCGCACGCGCTTGACCACGGTGAGCCCGTCGACCATTGGCAACCCGATGTCGATGACGCCCAGATCGAAGCTCTGACGCAGCAGCAGGTACTCGGCCACTGCGCCGTTGTCGGCAACCTCGATCTCGAAGCCCGACTGCCGCAGGCTGGTGGACAAGGCGTCCGCCAGGATCGCGTCGTCCTCGGCGAGCAGCAGGCGCATGAGGCTGAGCGAAGGCTCAGGCGCCGTCGCCGAAGACGGGCGTTGCATGGCTGAAGCCGCCGTCGACATAAGTTATTTCGGACGTGACGCCTGCCGCCAGGTCGGACAGCAGAAACGCGGCCACGTTGCCCACGTCGTCGATCGTCACGTTGCGGCCGAGCGGCGAGTGGCTGGCCGCCTCCAGCATCTTGCCGAAGCCTTTGATGCCGGCCGCGGCCAACGTCTTGATCGGCCCAGCCGAGATGCCGTTGACGCGCACGCCTTTCGGGCCGAGCGAGGCGGCGAGGTAGCGCACGCTGGCCTCGAGCGAGGCCTTCGCCAGCCCCATCGTGTTGTAGTTCGGCATGCTGCGCAGCGCGCCCAGGTAGGTCAACGTCAGCAACGCTGCGCCAGGGCGCAGGTGCGGGGCGGCGGCCTTGGCCATCGCCGGGAAGCTGTAGGCCGAAATGTCGTGGGCGATGCGAAACGATTCGCGCGACAGGCCATCCAGAAAGTCGCCGGCGATCGCTTCTTTCGGCGCGAAGCCGATCGAATGCACGAAGCCGTCGAACGCGGGCCAGACCGTGGCGAGGTCGGCGAACATCGCGTCGATCTGCGCGTCGTCGGCGACATCGCAGTCGCAGACGAGGGTCGAGTCGAATTCGGCAGCGAACTCGGCAACACGGTCCTTGAAGCGCTCGCCGACGTAGCTGAAAGCGAGTTCGGCGCCTTCGCGTCGGCAGGCCCTCGCGATGCCGTAGGCGATCGAGCGGTTGGAGAGCACGCCCGTGATCAGAAAGCGCTTGCCGGCGAGAAATCCCATGTGGTCAACCCCTGTGTCTTGTGGCGCCGGATTTTGGCATGCGCCAGCGCGGGGACTTGGCTGCTTAACGGGTGCGGCCCTTGCCCGTGTTCGAACGCCGGCGTACAATCCTCGTTTTGCTAGATGGCTAGAATTGGCTGCATGACGGGCTAGAAATTAGAGCGATCTTGGGCGGATTTATCCAGCCCATTTTTTTTGCCCGGAGGCTTTGCCTTCTCGGTTTTTGTTTCTTTGACAACGCAAGGCTGGATCTACTTTTGACGAATTGGC
>JANMWQ010000751.1:0-2385 GCA_031394085.1 Rhizobacter sp.
TCGCCGCGCCACCCAGCCGAGCGCGCCGAGGCCGGCAAGCATCAGCGCGTAGGTCTGCGGTTCGGGCACCGGCGCTGTGTAGCCGACGAGGTCGGCGGCGCTCGCCTTGTACGCGTGCAGCACGCCCGGGATCAGCGTGTAGCCGCTCGTGTCGAATCCGGCTGCCACGGCCGCGCCGACGGAGCCGTTGGGATTCATCACGACGCAGTTCGCAAAGCCACCGATCTCGCACTGGATGCGGTTGTTCGTGCCGGGTTTGAAGTACACGTCGTACTGGGTCGTGCTGCCCGAGATCTGCGACACCGAGTGGTCGTTGTCGGTGCCAGCAAGCATCAGGAAACTGCCGTCGGCGAGCTTCGGCCCGATCGCCAGGCCCTCCCACTTCTCGGGCACCGCGCCGCCGAGTGCAGCGAGCGTGTCGGCACCGAGGTCGAGAAACGGCGTCGCTGTCTTCGTCACCGTCTTGCCGGCGAACGCGCCACCCGTCATTTCGATGCCACTGATGTCGTCGGCGCCGGTGATGTCGATTTTGTAGACCTTCTTGTTCTGCGTCGTCAGCTCCGAACCGGCGCCGAGGCCGCGGTTGTTGCGTTCGAGCACGAGGAACTCGTGGTCGTTGACCGCGACCAGCGCCGAGATGCCGCGGCCCTGGCTCGAGCCTTCCATCTTGTAGGCGTACTGCGCCACCGCCTTGCCGGTGGCGGTGTCGAACTTGACGATGCGGTTGTAGGTGCCGTTGCCGGCGCCTTCGTTGACCATCGCGCTTTGCAGCATCGCGTAGGCGAAGTTGCCGTCGGGGCTGATCGCCAGGCCCTCGAAGCCGCGGTTGTTGCGGCGGCCGGCGGTGTTCGCGTCGGGCCCGTAGGCGTACACGCCAGGCGCGGTCTTGGGCTTGATGTTTTCGGGTATCTCGTACTCGCGCACCCGCTTGCCGTTGCGGTCGAACTCGTAGACCGAGGCTCCGTACTCGTCGGAGACCAGCATGTTGCCGGTCTTCGGGTTGATCACGAACCCCTCGGGGTCGAATGACCCGCCGAGCACGTTGACGGGGCTCGGTGCCTTGCCGTTCAACGACTGACCGGCGGCGTCGGTGAACAGCACGGTCTGCTGGATCTGAAAGTTCGAGATCGCGCCGGTGGTGGCGTTCACGTCGAGCGAGAAGCGTTGCACCCGGGTCGCGTAGTCGAGCGTGCCGCCGCCGGGGCCGCGGTCGGAAACGCCCCACCATTCGTTGCGGTTGGTGTCGTAGTAAATGTCGGAGAAATAGCCGACCCTGCCGGTGTTGACCGCGCTGCCACCTGACAAGTCGAGCAAGCCGGCGGGCAGGGCCAGGCCGTTGACGAAGCCGGGCGCGGCGTGGGTGGCCGAGCCAGCGATGAGTGCGAGTGCTGCGACGATCGGACGAACGGTGAGGGTCATGGTGGCTTGCCGATGTTGAAAAACACCCGCAAGCCTAGACAGGCCCGGTGACACGCGCGTGACACCTGGCCGCCGAGCGGTGCTCAGAGCACGTTGAGCGTCACTTCGATGTTGCCGCGGGTCGCGTTCGAGTACGGGCAGACGCCGTGCGCGGCCTCGACCAGCTTCTCGGCTGCGGCGCGCTCCATGCCGGGGATCGTCACGTTGAGCGTGACCTGAATGCCGAAGCCGGCCGGGATCGGGCCGATGCCGACGTCGGCCTTGATCGACGTGTCGGCCGGCAGCGCGATCTTCTGCGACCCGGCGACGAACTTCATCGCGCCGATGAAGCAGGCCGAATAGCCGGCGGCGAACAGCTGCTCGGGGTTGGTGCCAGTGGCGCCGTTGCCGCCCATTTCCTTCGGCGTGGTCAGCTTCAAGTCGAGCACGCCGTCGGATGACTTCGAGCTGCCTTCGCGGCCGCCGGTGGAGGTGGCGTGGGCGGTATAGAGAACTTTGTCGAGCTTCATGGTGCGTTCCTTTGGTTGAACGGGTGGGGGGAAATGGTGAGGGTCAGGCGGCGAGGGCGAGCTGCCCGGCCACGTTCGCGCGCAGCGCCTGCAACTGCGCGGTCAGGCCGGAGAGTTCGGTGAGCTTGCAGCCGGTCGCGCACGCCACCTGCAGCGGCACACCTTCGGCCTTGCGGCGCAGCGCAAGGCCAGCGGCAGTGAGCGTGACGATGACGCGGCGCTCGTCTTCGGCGGCGCGCGCGCGCTCGAGCAGGCCGGCCGCTTCCATGCGTTTGAGCAGCGGCGTCAACGTGCCGGAATCGAGGTACAGCCGCTCGCCGAGCTCGCCGACGCCGATCGCATCGGACTCCCACAGCACGAGCAGCGCCAGGTATTGCGGGTAGGTCAGCCCGAGTGCGGCGAGCACCGGCCGGTACAGCTTGGTCATGACCAGCGAGCTGGAGTACAACGCGAAGCA
>JANMWQ010000769.1:0-3080 GCA_031394085.1 Rhizobacter sp.
CGAGCGGCAGTCGCTCACCACCTCGCGCTCGCCTTGCACCACATGAATCGCGATCGCGGTCTGGCCGTCCTTGAAGGTCGTGAAGTCTTGCGCGCGCGCGGTCGGGATCGTGCTGTTGCGCGGGATGATGCGTTCGACCAACCCGCCCATCGTCTCGAGCCCGAGCGAGAGCGCGATCACGTCGAGCAGCAGCAATTCGTCGGCACCGGCGTTGCCCGCCAGCGCGTTGGCTTGAATGGCCGCGCCGAGTGCGACGACTTCATCGGGGTTCAGGTTCGTCAGCGGCGGCTGGCCAAAGAACGCGCCGACCGCCGTCTGCACCATCGGCATGCGGGTCGAGCCGCCGACCATCACGACGCCGTTCACTGCGGACTTGTCGGTCTTCGCGTCACGCAGCACCTTGCGCACCGCAGCCATCGTGCGTGCGAGCAGCGCTTCAGCGATCGCGTCGAACCGCGCACGGTCGACGCGCACCGCAAGTTCACCGCTTGCGAGCGGGCAGGCGAGCGTCGCGTGGTCGGTGCTCGAGAGCTTTTCTTTCGCCGCACGTGCGGCGACGAGTACGGCGCGCTTGTCTTGCGGCGTCTGCGCATCGAGCTTCGCTTCGGCGAGCGCCCATGCGGCGAGCGCAGCATCGAAGTCGTCCCCGCCGAGGGCCGAATCGCCGCCGGTCGCAACGACCTCGAACACGCCGGCGGTCAAGCGCAGCAGCGAGATGTCGAAGGTGCCGCCGCCGAGGTCGTAGACGGCGTACAAGCCTTCGGAGCCGTTCTCCAGGCCGTAGGCGATGGCGGCGGCCGTCGGCTCGCTGATCAGGCGCAGCACGTTGAGGCCAGCGAGTTGCGCGGCGTCTTTCGTGGCTTGGCGCTGCGCGTCGTCGAAGTACGCTGGCACCGTGACGACGGCGCCGAACACGTCGTCGTCGAAGGTGTCTTCGGCGCGAAAACGCAGCGTGGCCAGAATCTCGGCCGACACTTCGACCGGCGATTTGATGCCCGCGACCGTGCGCATCTGCACCATGCCCGGCGCATCGACGAAGTCGTACGGCAATTTGTCACGGCCCGCGATGTCGGCCAGGCCGCGCCCCATGAAGCGCTTGACCGACACCAGCGTGTTGCGCGGGTCGATGGCCGCTTCGGCGAGTGCGGCCGCGCCGATCTGGCGCTTGCCGTCCGTGAGGTAGCGCACCGCCGACGGCAGGATCACGCGGCCGGCCGCGTCGGGCAGGCATTCGGCGACGCCGTTGCGCACCGCGGCCACCAGCGAATGCGTGGTGCCAAGGTCGATGCCGATCGCGATGCGGCGCTGGTGCGGGTCGGGTGCGCCGCCGGGTTCGGAGATTTGCAGGAGGGCCATGATTTGGGAAAATTTTGATTCATTCTCCCAGCGCTTCGAGGCGCTGGTCGATGTCGTGCGCAAAGCGCTCGCTGAACATGAGGGCTCTGACCTGCAGCGCAGCGGCAGCGAAATCGCGTTGCTCGTCGAGCGTGGTCTGGAGCTGCGTCAATGCGGCTTGGCGATGCGCAGACACTTCACCGTCGAGCGCTTGGACTTGCGGCACGGTCGCGGCCTCGTCGAGCGACTCGCGCCATTCCAATTGCTGCATCAGGAATTCGGTCGGCATCGATGTGTTGTTCTCTGCTTCGATCGGCGCGTGGTTGAGTTCACACAGGTAGGCGGCTCGCTTGACCGGGTCTTTGAGACGCTGATAGGCCTCGTTCACGCGAACCGCCCACTGCATGGCGATGCGTTGCGCCGCCGCGCCTTGCGCAGCGAACTTGTCGGGATGCACTTCGCCCTGCAGCGCCCGCCAACGCGTGTCGAGCGCAGCCCGATCGAGCGCGAAGCGCGGTTCGATGTCGAACAACTCGAAGTCGGTGCTGGACAGATTCATGGGCAATAAAAAAAGCGCGGCCACAGCCGCGCCTTCGGTGTTGAGCACGCGTCTCAAACGCGGAACGATTCACCGCAGCCGCAGCGGTCTTTCTCGCGCGGGTTGTCAAACTTGAAGCCTTCGTTCAGGCCTTCACGCACGAAATCGAGTTCGGTGCCGTCGATGTACGGCAGGCTCTTCGGGTCGACCCCCACCTTGACGCCGTGGCCTTCGAAAATCGTGTCTTCGGGCGCGAAATCGTCGGCGTACTCGAGCTTGTAGGCCAGGCCCGAGCAGCCGGTGGTTTTCACGCCCAGCCGAACGCCCACGCCCTTGCCGCGCTTCGTGATGTAGCGCGAGACATGGCGAGCTGCGGCTTCGGTCAGGGTGACTGCCATGGCGTCAGTGAACCCGCGATCCCGTCGGAAGCGCACTCGCACTCTTGGCCTTGTAATCGTTCACCGCCGCTTTGATCGCGTCTTCGGCGAGGATCGAGCAGTGGATCTTCACCGGCGGCAGCGCCAGTTCTTCAGCGATGTGCGTGTTCTTGATCGTCAGCGCTTCGTCGAGCGACTTGCCCTTGACCCATTCGGTCACGAGCGAGCTTGACGCGATCGCCGAGCCGCAACCATAGGTCTTGAATTTCGCGTCTTCGATCAGGCCCGTAATCGGATTGACCTTGATCTGCAGCTTCATCACGTCGCCGCAGGCCGGCGCGCCGACCATGCCGGTGCCGACCGTGTCGTCGCCTTTGTCGAACGAACCGACGTTGCGCGGGTTCTCGTAATGCTCAACCACTTTTTCGCTGTATGCCAGGTCGTACTCCTGTTCTCGTGGGTCGGGAACTCAGTGTTCAGCCCACTGGATGGTGCTGATGTCGATGCCGTCCTTGTGCATATCCCAGAGCGGCGAGAGGTCGCGCAGCCTGGCCTCGCGGTCTTTCAATGTCGTGACCACGTTGTCGATCTCTTCGGCGGTGGTGAAGCGGCCGATCGTCATGCGCAAGCTCGAATGCGCGAGTTCGTCGCTGCGCCCAAGCGCACGCAGCACATAGCTCGGCTCCAGACTCGCCGACGTGCAGGCCGAGCCCGACGACACCGCGATGCCCTTGATGCCCATGATCAATGACTCGCCTTCGACGAAGTTGAAGCTCATGTTGACGTTGTGCGGCACGCGCTGCGTGGCGTGGCCGTTCAAGAACACCTGC
>JANMWQ010000773.1:0-1806 GCA_031394085.1 Rhizobacter sp.
GCGATGCGAATCTCGCGCTTGGCCTTGAGCTTGGTGCCCTGCACGCGCGAGACCGTGGTGTGGGTGCCGAGCGCGTTGTGGATCACGTGCAGCCGGTTGTCGTAGACGACCTTGCTGACGGGCTCCGAGCTGCGCAGGTACCGCGTCTTGAGCGCCATCGTGTAGTCGTACAGCGCGCCGTCGGTGCGCACACCGTGCAGTGCGCCGTAGCGACGTTGCAGGCGCTCGGCGAGCGCGCCCTGTGCGATGAGCTCGCGCACTTGCGACTGCACCTCGACGGGGTAGCCGGCGAGGTAGTTGGGTGCCATCGGGTTGGGTGTCATCGGGGTTCCATTTTGCGGGCAGCATACTTGCGTTCTTTCGGGGAGACGAGCCAATGATTGCCAAGGTACTGACAGCGCTGGTCGCGTTGATTCATGTCTACATCGTCGTGGTCGAGATGTTTCTCTGGGTCAAGCCGTATGGCCGCAAAGTCTTCGGCAACAGCGCTGAATTTGCTGCGGCCTCGAAGGTGCTGGCCGCGAACCAGGGCCTGTACAACGGCTTTCTCGTCGCCGGGCTGATCTGGGGCCTGAGCCTGGGCACGGCCGGGCACCCAGTGCAACTGTTCTTCCTGGGTTGCGTGATGGTGGCCGGGCTCTACGGGGCCATCACGGTCGGCATCAAGATCCTGTTCGTGCAAACGGTGCCGGCCGGGCTCGCGGTCGCGGCGATCCTCGTCAGTATTTAGATTCGGGCGGAAAGGGTTCTCGTGGCACGGCGCACTCGCAAGTCTCTGTGGACCGGCTCGTTCCAGCGCACGATGCGGGCCCTGACCCGCACCACGCTGCGCAGTGCGACACGCGCCGTGGTGAAGGCGTCGACGAAAGCGCTGCGGGCCACGGCGAAGCCACCGGCAAGGCCAGCCGCGCAGCCGCGCCAGTCGACTGCGACCCGCGCTGGGGGCACCTGGCTCACTGGCGCGGCGATGGCCCCCGGCGGTGCGCGCCGCTACCGCTTGTTCAAACCACCGGGCGCGCGCAAAACCTCGTCGCTGCCCTTGCTCGTGATGCTGCACGGTTGCGATCAGGATGCCGCCGGTTTCGCGCGCAGCACGCGCCTGCAGACGCATGCCGCGCGTGAAGGCTTCATGCTGTTATTCCCCGAGCAGGAACGGCTCGCGAACCCGAAGGGCTGCTGGAACTGGTTCGAGACGCGCACCGGCCGCGCGTTCACCGAAGCCGCGAGCCTGATCGCTGCGATCGACCAGGCCTGCGCGCTGCACGGCGCCGACCCCGCACGGGTCGCGATCGCGGGCATGTCGGCCGGTGCGAGCATGGCGGCCTTCGTCGCGCGCCACTACCCGGGCCGTTTTCGAGCCGTGGCGATGCACTCCGGCATCGCGCCCGGCGCGGCGCACTCGATCGCGACCGCGCTCGCTGCGATGCAGGGCCGGCGCATGCCGAGTCCGCTCACATTGGGCACCGAACTGCCGCCGCTGCTGGTAATTCAGGGCAGCGCCGATCACCTCGTGCGCGCGAGCAACGGCAGCGCGGCGGCACGGCTTTGGGCCGATGCCGCGGGTGCGCTCGCGGCAACGCCGAGAACCGTGCAGCGCGGCGCGCGACGCGCGATGACGCTGACCGATTTCAAGGTGCGCGGGCGGCTCGTCGCCACGCTGTGCGAAGTGGCCGGGCTCGGCCACGCATGGAGCGGCGGCGCCGCGAGCCAGCCCTACAGCGACGCGACCGGGCCGGACGCGTCACGCCTGATCTGGGCTTTCGCGGCGCGCCAGTTCGCGTTGCTGGATCAGTCGGCCGCGAAGCA
>JANMWQ010000093.1:0-2481 GCA_031394085.1 Rhizobacter sp.
CACCTCGAAGCCGTCGAAATTGGGCAATTGCATGTCGATCAAAATCAGATCGGGCCGCAGCGCGCGAGCGCGCGCGACGCCCTCGGTGCCGGTCGCCTCCGAGACGATGCGCAGGCCCGCGAGGCTCGTCACCAGCTCTTCGACCAGCAGCACGTTGACGGGGTTGTCCTCGATGTAGAGCAGCTGACCCGAGCGTGCGGACGCGGGTGCGGCGGATCGCGCATCGGCGGCAACGGGCGGCGCCGAGACAGGCGGCTGCGGTGCCGGCAGCGTGACCTCGACCACGGTGCCGTGGCCCGGCTCGCTGGAGACGACGATCTGCCCGCCCATGCCCTCGACCAACGCGCGCTCGATGTCGTCGGGCATCGCGTTCGCCGAGAGTGCGATGCAGCGGATCGCCGCGGTCTCGGGCAGCGCGCGCAGGCGGCGCAGCACCTCGAAGCCGTCGAAATCGGGCAATTGCATGTCGATCAAAATCAGATCGGGCCGCAGCGCGCGAGCGCGAGCGACGCCCTCGGTGCCGGTCGCCTCCGAGACGATGCGCAGGCCCGCGAGGCTCGTCACCAGCTCTTCGACCAGCAGCACGTTGACGGGGTTGTCTTCGATGTAGAGCAGCTGACTCGAGCGGGTGGGCGGCGGTAAGGCGGATCTCGCATCGGCGGCAACGGGCGGCGCCGAAACAGGCAGCTGCGGTGCCGGCAGCGTGACCTCGACCACCGTGCCGCGGCCGGGCTGGCTGGAGACCACGATCTGCCCGCCCATGCCTTCGACCAGTGCGCGAGCGATCGTCAGGCCGATGCCCGAACCTTCGATGCCCTCGCTTTCCATGCCGAGCCGGTTGAAGGGCTCGAACAGGTGCGCGAGCTGGTCGGGCCGCATGCCGCGGCCGGTGTCGCGCACGCTCAGGCGCACCAGGCCCGTGCCCTCGGCATGGCCGGCTGCACCCGCTGCCTCGATGGCGACTTGCCCGCCACGCCGGTTGTATTTGATCGCGTTCGTCAGCAAGTTCAGCAGCACCTGGCGCAGTCGGGTCGGGTCGGCGTGCACGCTGCCTTCGAGCCCACCGCGGTGCAGGCTCACGCCGTGCGTGGCCGCGAGCGACTCGACCAGCGGCAGCGCCTGCGCGACCGCCGCCGCGATCGGCACGGCCTGCGGTTCGAGCCGCAGCGTGCCCGACTGCAGGCTCGAGAGATCGAGCGCGTCGTCGATCAGCGTCAACAGGTGCTCGCCGGCGGTACGGATGTGTCCCAGTTTGGCCGATTGAGCCTGCGCGATGTTGTCTTGCCCGAGCTCCAGCTGCAGCAGTTGCGTGAAGCCCAGCACCGCATTCAGCGGCGTGCGCAGCTCATGGCTCATGCGCGAAAGAAACTGCGATTTGGCCTGGCTCTCGCGCTCGGCCAACAGCGCTTGCTGGCGCGCGAGCTGGGTGTTTCGAGCCTCGGTGATGTCCCAGTTCACGCCAACGCGGCGGATCGAGCCGGGGCCTGCGTCGTGCACGGTGGTGGAGCGCGAAGCCAGCCACCGGTAGCTGCCGTCGGGCCAACGCACCCGGAACTCGTAAGCCATTGCACGCCCGCTGACATCGGAATCGGGGTTGGCCGCCAGCAGCAGCGCCCGGTCGTCGGGATGCACAAGCGCGAGCCATTCGTCGCGATGCATTGCGCCAGGCCGCGGCTCGAGGCCGCGCAGCCGCCACATCTGCGCGTCCCATCGCGGCGGCCTGCCCAACTCGTCGGTTTCCCAGGTGCCGATGCCGGCGTGGCGCGCGATCAGTGCGGCGCGTTCGCTGGCGGCGTGCAGCGCATCGAGCGCGTCGTGGCGCTCGGTCACGTCCATCGCGATGCCGAACACGCGCGCCGTGTCGGGGTCGCTGCGGTCGAGGTTGGCGCGCAGCACCATCCAGCGCACCCGGCCGTCGAGCTTGAGGACGCGAAACTCGATCTCGAACGCATCGGTCTCGCGCCGCAGGAAGGCGTGCGCCGTCTGCGTCACGCGCAGCATGTCGTCGGGGTGCACGCACCGCGCTGTCCACACGGCGAGCGTCGGTGGCTCGCCGCTGCGGGCCCGGTCGAAGAGCACGTACATCTGCGCGTTCCACTCGCTGTGGCGGGCGCCGATCACACTCGACCAGATGCCGATGCGCGCCGCTTCGGCCGCGGCTTCCAGGCGATGCGCGAGCTGCTCGACGCGGTGCGACTGCTCGACCCGCGCGGTCACGTCGAGCGTGACGCCGACGAAAGCGATCACCTCGCCCGCGCCATCGCGCTCGACGACACGCCGCACCAGAACATTGCGCCACACGCCGTCGCTTCGCCGGTGCCGCACTTCCACGTCGATCGGCGCGCCGGTGGCCAGCGCCTGCGCCGACGAGGCGGCGAGCCGGGGCATGTCGTCGGGGTGGGCGAGCGAGCGCGCTTCGGCGAGCGAAAGACCGGCCGGACGATGCGGGATGCCGAGCACCTTGAAGCCATGGTCGTTGTA
>JANMWQ010000785.1:0-2488 GCA_031394085.1 Rhizobacter sp.
CTTCAAGGCACTGCGCCTGCAGAACGGCTGGTATGTGCAGCGCCACGCGCCGATGCTGCGCGTGGCCGTGCCGTATGGCGAGCTGAGCGCGAAGCAGCTGCGCACGCTGGGCGAGATCGCCGCCAAGTACGACCGGGTGGATGTCGGCAACCCGCAGGAGCGCGGTGGTTTCGGCCACTTCTCGACCCGCCAGAACCTGCAATACAACTGGATTCCGCTGACGCAAGCGGCCGACGTGATGGACGCGCTCGCCGCGGTCGACATGCACGGCATCCAGACCAGCGGCAACTGCATCCGCAACACCACCAGCGATGCGCTCGCCGGGATCGCGCCCGATGAAGTCGTCGACCCGCGGCCTTACGCCGAGTTGCTGCGCCAGTGGAGCACGCTGCACCCGGAGTTCGCGTTCCTGCCGCGCAAGTTCAAGATCGCGATCACCGGCGCCGTCGAAGACCGCGCCGCGATCGCTTGGCACGACATCGGCCTGCAACTCAAGAAGAACGACGCGGGCGAGATCGGCTTCAAGGTGCTGGTCGGCGGCGGCATGGGCCGCACGCCGGCCATCGGTGTCGAAATTCGCGCGTTCCTGCCGTGGCAGCAGATCCTGGTCTTCATCGAGGCGGTGGTGCGCGTCTACAACCGTTTCGGTCGGCGCGACAACGCCTACAAGGCACGCCTCAAGATCCTCGTGAAAGCCGAGGGTCAGAAATTCATCGACGCGGTCGACGCCGAGTTCACCGACATCCTGACGAACGACGTGGCTGGCACCGCGCACATCCTGCCGCAAGCCGAGTTCGACCGTGTCGCCCGGGGCTTCGTGCTGCCGGCCGGCGTGGCCGCGTCGTCCGAGACCGGGCTCGTCGCAGCCGGTGCGCCGCCGGCCTACACGCGCTGGCTCGAGCGCACCGTGCACGCCCACAAGCTGAGTGGCTACCGCGCCGTCACGCTCTCGCTCAAGCGCTCGGGCCAGGCGCCCGGTGACGCGACCGGCCGGCAGATGATCGATGCAGCGGCGCTCGCCGAGCGCTTCAGCCACGGCGAACTGCGCGTCACGCACGACCAGAACCTGTTGTTGCCGTGGGTCCGCGTGACGGAACTGCAAGCGCTCTGGCAAGCCGCGCGCGATGCCAGTTTCGCCACGCCCAACATCGGCCTGCTGACCGACATGATCGCCTGTCCCGGCGGCGACTTCTGCGCGCTCGCGAACGCGCGTTCGATCCCGATCGCCGAAGAACTCATGCAGCGCTTCAACGAGATCGACGAGCTCTACGACATCGGCAACGTCGACCTCCACATCAGCGGCTGCATCAACTCCTGCGGCCACCACCACAGCGGCCACATCGGCATCCTCGGCGTCGACAAGGACGGCCAGGAGTGGTACCAGATCTCGCTCGGCGGGTCCGACGGCACGGCGCTCAGCGGCACCTCGGTTCCGGGCAAGGTGATCGGGCCGTCGTTCGCGTCCGACGAAGTGGCCGACGTGATCGAGTCGGTGATCGACACCTACCGCGGCGAGCGCGCAGCCAACGAGTTGTTCATCGACACCGTCAAGCGTGTCGGCCTCGACCCGTTCAAGGCTTCGGCCAACGCGGTGCGCCGCAGCACGGCCACGTCTCGTTCCGAACCCCCGCGTGTCGAATCTTCACCTGCCGCTTGAGGAACCCACGACCATGAAGTTCATCAATCCGCAGAAAGACCCGTGGCACACGCTCGGCGGTGAAGACGGCCCGGCCGCCTTCATCGACCCGCGCCCTCACCTGCTGCTGACCGTCGAGCAGTGGCACGCCTTCCGCGCGCAGTGGCCCGAGGGCATGCCGGTCGGCGTGATGCTCGCCAACGACGCCGAGGTCAAAGAAATCGCCGCCGACCTGCCGCGCCTGGCGCTCGTGCAACTGAACTTTCCGAAGTGGGTCGACGGCCGCGCCTACAGCCAGGCGCACACCTTGCGCATGCGCTACCGCTTCAAGGGCGAAGTGCGCGCGACCGGCGAGGCGCTGGTCGACATGGTGCTGCCGATGGCGCGCACCGGCTTCGACGCCGTGGTGCTGCGCGCCGACCAGTCGCTCGACGCGGCCCATCGCGCGCTGACCTTCTTCCCCGGCTACTACCAGGGTGGCACCGAAGACCCGCTGCCGCTGTTCGCCAAGCCTTCCGGCACCGGCGATGCGCTGGTGCGGGCGCAAGGCGAATTCATGAATGCCGGGGCGTCTATATGAGCACCACCGCCTCCGCCACCGCCAACGCCAACGCCACCACCAACGCGATCCCGCTGTACGCCCGCGAGACCACCGGTTTCGACACGCGCGTCGCGGGCGCGCTCGCGCTGCTTCAACGTGCGGTCACTGAGCACCCGATGCGCGTCGTGCAGGCGACCAGCCTCGGCGCCGAAGACATGGTGATCACCGACCTGATCGCGCGCCACGACCTGGCCATCGCGATCGGCACGCTCGAGACCGGCATGCTGCACGCCGAGACGGTCGGGCTGATT
>JANMWQ010000007.1:0-2906 GCA_031394085.1 Rhizobacter sp.
GAAGCCGGGCCGTTCTCGAGCACGTCGTTCCACCAGGCGTTGTCGCCGCCGAGCACGCCCATGTGGTTGGGCACCATGTCGAGGATCTGGCCCATGCCGTGCGCCTGCAGGGCTGCGCTGAAACGGGCATGGCCCGCCGGCCCGCCGAGCTCGGGGTTGATTTCGTCGTGCGCGACGACATCGTAGCCGTGCAGGCTGCCGGGTCGCGCGCGGCTGATCGGCGAACAGTACACGTGGCTGATGCCGAGCCGTGCCAGGTACGGGACGATGCGAACCGCGGCGTCGAAGTCGAAATCGCGGTGGAACTGCAGGCGATAGGTGGCGCGCGGGATGCGCGCCTCGGTGCGAGGGTCAGTCATTGCTCAGCGAGATGGGCTCGAAGCTAACGAACACGCCACCGTGCGCAAGGTCCACACCCGCCGCCGCGGACTGCGCGCCGTGCCGGTGGATCACCTCGCCCGCGGGCGCGACGAGGCCGTCTGCCGTGTCGCTGCCGAAGTTCGCCAGCAGATGCCACTGCCCGCCGTCGACTGGCCAGCGCACGCGCAGAACGCCATCGGCGGCTGCATGCGTGCCGCCGCGTTGCAACGCAGCCATGCGCGGCACCAGATGGCGGTGCCGCAGCGCGAGCAGCGCGCGGATGTCGGCGAGCACCTCACGGTGCGGCGATTCGGTGCGCTCGCCCCAGCGCAGCGTCGAGGCGGTGAAGGTGGCGCGTGCATTCGGGTCGGGAATCGCCGCGCGTGCGGCCTCGGTGTTGAACGCCGCGAAGGCACCGAACTCGGCACGCCGGCCGGCCGACACCGCGGCGGCGAGTTCGGGCCCGAAATCGCAGAAGTACAGGAACGGCGTCGACGCGGCGAACTCGTCGCCCATGAAGAACATCGGGATGTGCGGCGACAGCAGCAGGCAGGCCCAGGCAGCGCGCAGCAAGTCCGGGTCGGCGAGGGTGTGCAGGCGTTCGCCGAAGGCCCGGTTGCCGACCTGGTCGTGGGTCTGCAGGAACGACACGAACGCACTCGGCGGCAGGTGGCCGCTGGCTTCGCCGCGGGCGCCGAGCCGGCGGAATGCCGAGGCCTCGCCCTGGTAGACGAAGCCCTCGGCGAGCGCCCGGCCGAAGTCGCGCAACGGCTGGTCGGCGTAGTCGGCGTAGTAGCCGTCGGTCTCGCCGCTGACGAGCACGTGCGCCGCGTGGTGCAGGTCGTCGTTCCATTGCGCGCGGGCCTCTTGCGGCACGCCGGCCGCGTCGCGCTCGAGGCGGTGCGCTTCGTTGGCGTCGTTTTCGAGAATGAGGTGGATGGGCCGGTCGCGTCCCGGGCCGGCACGCAGCGCGTGCGCGATCTCGGTCAGGATGTCGGGTCGGCTGTCGTCGCGAATGGCGTGCACCGCGTCGAGCCGCAAGCCGTCGACGTGGAATTCTTCGGCCCAATACAACGCGTTGTGGACGAAGAAATCGCGCACAGCGCGGTTGTCGTGCCCATCGAAATTGATCGCTGCGCCCCAGGGCGTTTGGTGCGCCGGATTGAAGAACGCGGCGGCGTAGGCGTGCAGGTAGTTGCCTTCAGGACCGAAGTGGTTGTAGACGACATCGAGCAGCACCATCATTTCGAGTCGGTGCGCCGTGTCGACCAGCGATTTGAGTTCGTCGGGCGTGCCGTAAGAAGACTCCGGCGCGAACGGCAGCACGCCGTCGTAGCCCCAGTTGCGCCGGCCGGGAAACTCCGCCACCGGCATCAGCTCGACCGCGGTGATGCCGAGTTCGGACAATTCGCGCAGGCGCGCCTCTGCGGCGGCGTAGCTGCCTTCGGGCGTGAACGTGCCGACATGCAGCTCATAGATCACCGCCTCGTGCCAGGGCCGGCCGCGCCAGTCGGCGTCGCCCCAGGTGTAGGCCCGCGGATCGACGACAACGCTGGCGCCGTGAACATCGTCGGGGTTGGCGCGCGAGGCCGGGTCGGGCACCTGCAGACCGTCCGGCAGCACGTAGCGGTAGCGCGCGCCGGCGCCGGCATCGGCCACGTCGAGCCGGTGCCAGCCATGGTCGAGCGCGGCCATCGGCAAGCGCCGCCATGCGGCGCCGGTCAGCAGCTCCAGCGTCAACTCGGGCAGGCCGGGCGCCCACAGCGCGAAGCGTGTGCCGCCACCCGCGAGCAGCGTCGCGCCGAAGGGCATGGTGTGGATGCGCTTCAACGCAGGCTACGGCAACTTGTCGCTCGGAGGGTCGGCGCGGTCGCTCGGCCCGAGCCGGCCGCTGCCCGGCGGCTTGCTGCTCGGCCACCATTGCTCGATGCGCTCGGCCGCCCAGTGCTTGCCGCCGAGGCCGAACGCGAGCGCGACGGCGAAGACGAAGCCGCCGAGCACGATCAGGAAACTGTCACGCACGATCTCGCCGCCGATGCTCAGGTGATCGAGCGCGATCAGCACCACGAATGCAAGGATCGCGTAACGCGCGAGCTTGGAGAGCAGGTCGGCGTCTTGCAGCTTGATGTTGCGGCAGTAAGCGAGCACCGTGTCGCCGATGAAGCGCGCGAAGTACGCGCCGAACGCCAGGATCACGAGCGCCACCAACACCTTCGGCACGAACCAGACGACGCGGCCGAGCAGATCGGTGATGTAGGTCAGCCCGAGGCTGTTGAAGGCGATGATCAGCGCGGCCAGGATCACCAGCCAATACACGACGAGTGCGAACACGCCCGAGGTGTCGGTCTGCAACCCACCCTGGCGCAAGAAGCCGTCGAGCCCCGACCGTGCGGTCAGCACGTTGAAGTTGATCGCGCGCAGTGCCTTGGCGACGGTGAAGCGCGCCAGCTTGGCCAGCAACCACCCGCCGATCAGCACGAGCACGGCGAGCAGCAACCGTGGCAGGAAAAATCCGATCTGCGACAGGAACGCGCGCACGGGCTCCA
>JANMWQ010000055.1:0-4495 GCA_031394085.1 Rhizobacter sp.
CCGCCGCTGATCGCCGCCGACACCTGGAGCATCAAGGAGCGTTTGACGCTCGAGAAAGGCGCGCTCGGCTTCTACCTCTCGGGCCACCTGTTCGACCAAAGCGCGACCGAAGTGCGCCGCTTCGCGAAGCGCCAGATCGCCGACCTGCTCGACAGCCGCGAGCCGCAGCTGCTCGCCGGCATCGTCACCGACTTGCGCATCGTCAACGGCCAGCGCGGCCGCGTCGCGATCTTCAAGCTCGACGACAAGAGCGAGGCGATCGAGGCGGTCGCCAACGAAGACCTGCTCAACGCGCACAAAGATCTGTTGAAAGACGACGAGTTGATCATCGTGCAGGGCAAGGTGCAGCCCGACCGGTTCTCGGGCGGGTTGCGGTTGACGGTCGCGAGCGTGTGGGATTTGGCCTCGGCGCGTTGCCGCTTCGGCAAGTACCTGCGCGTGGCCGTCAACGGCAGCGTGCCGCCTGTCGCCGAGGTGCTGCGCGACTTTCCTTCGCGCCGCATCGCGACAGAACACGGTGATCTGCCGCAAGGCCTCACGGTGCGGCTCGAGTTGAACCGCACCATCGACGACGCCAGCGCGAGCGGCGAGCTCGATCTGGGCGAGGCTGCGCGCTTCTATCCGACCGACGCGGCGCTCGATCGCTGGCGCGCCGGTGCCCACCACGGGAAAGCTGTCGTGGTGTACGAATGACGTGCGCGTAACGCGTCGGGTTCAGTCTTTGCGGAGGCGCGCCGATAACCCGTGATGGGTTCGAGCACCGCCAGCAGGAAAACCACAGGCCTCGTGCTGACCGGCGGCGGTGCGCGCGCTGCTTATCAAGTCGGCGTGCTGAAGGCGATCGCGCAAATTCGTCGCGATTGCGGCCAGGGCGCAACGCTGAATCCGTTTCCGGTCATCACTGGCACATCGGCCGGTGCGATCAACGCGGCGGCGCTCGCCTGCCGCGCCGATGATTTCGATGGCGCGGTCGACGGCCTGTGCGAGGTCTGGGAAAACTTCTCTGCCGACCAGGTCTACCGCGCCGATGCGTTCGGCGTCATCCGCACCGGCGCGCGCTGGCTCACGATGATGTCGATCGGCTGGGCGATCGCGCGCTGGCGCCGCGCCCGGCCGCGTTCGCTGCTCGACAACACGCCGCTCGAAGCGTTGCTGAATCGATTGGTGTGCCCCGAGCGCACGCGCCGGATGATGCGCGAAGGGCATCTGCAGGCGCTCGCCGTCACCGCGTCGAGCTACGGCTCGGGCCTGCACGTGACCTTCTACGACGCGATCACAGACATCGTGCCCTGGACGCGCTCGCAGCGCATCGCGGTGCGTGATGCGATCACGGTGGCACACCTGCTCGCCTCGTCGGCGATCCCGTTCGTGTTCCCGGCGGTCGCGCTGAACATCGCCGAGCACACCGAGTATTGCGGCGACGGCTCGATGCGCCAGGCCGCGCCGATCTCGCCGGCCGTGCACCTGGGCGCCACGCGCATCCTCGTCGTCGGCGCGGGCCGCATGCACGAGCCGCCGGGCGAGCGCATCGGCAGCAGCGAGTACCCGAACCTGGCGCAGATCGCGGGCCATGCGCTGTCGAACATTTTTCTCGATGCGCTGGCGGTCGACGTCGAGCGCCTTCAGCGCATCAACAGCACGCTCGCGCTGCTCACGCCCGAGGCGCGCGCCGCCACCAGCCTGAAGCCGATCGAGGTGCTGGTGATCGCGCCGAGCCAGCGCCTCGACGACATCGCCGCGAAGCACCTGAGCGCACTGCCGATCACGATTCGCGCCATGCTGCGCGGCATCGGTGTGCAGGGCCAAGGCAGCGATGCGCGTGGCGCGGCGCTGGCGAGCTACCTGCTGTTCGAGGCGCCGTACACGCGCGAGTTGATGGCGCTCGGCGTGGCCGACACGGCGCTGCGCCGCGACGACGTGATCGCGTTTTTCGGCTGGCAGCAACCCACGTAAAAACGCCCCGGGCGATGCCGGGGCGTTGCAAGACGACGCAACCTACTTCTTCGGCGCGTCTGCCTTGGTGCTTTTGGGCGCCTTGGCAGGGCGGGCCGATGCATCGGCCACCATCGTCGCGCTGAACGCGGCGCCGTTGACCGTCAGGCCATCGGCCGAGAACTTGGCGGAGTTGCCGGCGCGCACGCCTTTGACGCGCGATTGCATGTCGGTCCAGTCCTTGAACGAGCCGGTCTTGCGGGCAGCGAGGATCTTCGTCGACATCGACGGGCCGATGCCCTTGATCGATTCGAGCTCGGCCTGGTTGGCCTTGTTCACGTCGACGACCGCGAAGGCTGCGGCGGAGGCGAGGGCGAGCAACGCGGTGATGACGTTCTTGATGATGTGCATGGGTTTCTCCAGTGGCTTCGGACTTCGCGACATTGCGAGCCCGGACTGAAGTGTTCCGGCAGAGCACCGGCTTGAACATCGCCACCACGGGCCGCCCCGAAAGGTCACCCCCGAAAGCAGGAGGCCGAAAAAGCAGAACGCCCGCGCAAGGCGGGCGTTCTTTGGATGGACTGCCCGCGCAAGGCGGGCGTTCGTCGAGCAGACCGACGAGGTCTGCGTGAGTCTTCTTACTTCTTCGCGGCGCTGGCCGGTGCCGACGCGGCAGCTGCAGCGGCCGGCTTCGCTGCTTTCGCGGCCTTCTTGTCTTCCTTCTCCTTCTTCGCGGCGGCCTTCTTGTCGGCGGCGCTCATCTCGGCGGGCTTGGCGGCACTGGCCGCGGCAGCCGGTGCGGCGGGCGCGGCCTTCATGGCCGAGGCGGCAGGCGCAGCCGCGGTTGCCATCGGCTTCTTGTCGTCCTTTTTCGCAGCGGCGGGTGCGGCTGCCTTGGCGGGCGCGCCGGCGAATGCGGCGCCGTTGACGGTCAGGCCTTCGGTCGAGAACTTGGCGGCGTTGCTTTCGCCGACGCCCTTGACGCGCGTGACCATGTCTTGCCAGTCCTTGAACGCGCCCTTGGTGCGTTCTTCGATGATCTTGGTCGAGATCGCCGGGCCGATGCCCTTGACGGCTTCGAGTTCGGCTTGAGTGGCCTTGTTGGCATCGACCGCGGCAAACGCGACTGCGGCGAACAGGGCCAGCATGGCGGTGAGAATTTTCTTGATCATGTACGTACCTCGGAGGGTCGGAAGGAAAGCCGGCGCGGACGCCGGAGCAACGGGCCGAAGCGGCCCGTGCTAACCAACGAGCGAGTGGCTGATCGGGTTGACGCCCGTTGCGGCCTGCGGCTTATGATCCGGTCCTTTTTCTGCCAATCCCGCCATGCTCGAACGCAGCGCTCGAAAGACCTCGATCTCCGCCATGATCATTTGCCGCGACGAGGCCGATCGCATCGAGCCTTGCCTGCAGTCGCTGGCCGGCTGGGCCGACGAGATCGTGGTGTTCGACAGCGGCAGCACCGACGGCACCGTCGAAATCGTGCGGCGCTATACCGACAAGCTCTGGGTCACCGATTGGCCCGGCTACGGCCCGCAGCGCAACCGCGCACTGCTGCAACTCAAGAGCGATTGGGTGTTCTCGATCGACGCCGACGAGCGCGCCACGCCCGCGCTGCGCGCCGAGATCGACCGCGCACTCGACGATCCGGCCCAAGACAACACGATGCTCAAGATGCCGTGGAAGACCTACTTCTTCGGCAAGCCCTTGCGTTGGGGCCGCTACTCCACGCCGCAAGGCAAGTTGTTCTTGCGCGAAGGTGCGCGCTACCGCGATCACCAGGTGCACGAGTCGCTGCTGATGCCGCGCCGCAAGGACGGCTTGTTGAAGTCACCGCTCGAGCACTACAGCTGGCGCGGCTACCAGCACGTGCAAGAGAAGCACCTCAAGTACGCCTGCCTGCTGGCGGAGCAGAAGTTCGCCGCCGGCAAGCGCGGCAACCTCGTCTACGCGTCGCTGCGTTTTTGTACCGACTTCTTGCACCAGTACGTGCTGCGCCTGGGCTTTCTCGATGGCAGCCGCGGCTTTCTGATGGCGCTCGTTCTCGGCCAGTACGCATTTCACAAGTACGCGGCGCTGTGGGCGCTGGGGCATCGGGATCGCTCGAACTGACCCCGGCTCGGCTCTAGGCACGCCACGGCTTTTCGACCTTGACGACAGGCCTCGGCACTTTCGGCCGCGCCTCACCCGGGCGCGTCAGGCTTTCGCCGGCCAACACGCGTTCGTACATCGCCAGATAGCCGCGCGCGGTCGATTCGATCGGCACGGCTTGCGCACGGCAACGACGCGCCCAGCGGGCGCTCTCGGCCGCGTCGAGACTCGACAGGCGCCGCGTGGCTTCGAGTGCTTCGTCATAGGTGGCCACGATCATTCCGCTTTCACCGTGGCGCACGAACTCCGGCAGCGAGCCGTTCGGCGTACCCAGCACCGGCGTGCCGCTGGCGAGCGATTCGAGCACCGCGATGGCCCCGGGCTCGTGCCAGTTGACGGCGTGAAAACACAGTGCCGCCTCAGCCAGCAGATCGAGTTTGCGTTGGCCGCCGATGTACCCGAGGCGAGTCAC
>JANMWQ010000057.1:0-4011 GCA_031394085.1 Rhizobacter sp.
CACCGACAGCAGCGGCGGCCGCCGCGGCAGCCTCGGGCGCTGCCAGCGACGCCGCGCCTTCGGCCTCGGCCTCGGCCGCGGCTCCGGCGCCACCCGCGGCCCCGGCGGCCCCAGCGACCCCGGCCCCCAGCGCGGTCGAGATCAAGCTGCCGCCGGGCGCCACCTCCGATGCCGTGAAAGAGGCGGTCGAAGAAGCGCGGCAGGCGATCGTCGACGCGATGGAAGAATCGCGCCAGGCCGCGAAGGAGGCTGCCGACGCGGCCAAGGAAGCCGCCGACGCCTCCGAAGAAGCCGCCGATGCGAGCCGCAGCGCCGAGCGCCAATACCTGCGCACCCGCAAGACCGATCGCGACAACCCGTTCCCGCCGATCGCGTGGTTGTTCATCGTCGCCTCGGCGATCCTCAAGGGCATTTACAAAGGCCGGCTGCAGGCCGACGCGCGCGCGGCCGTGGCGACCGAGACGGCCGAGTCGGAGCAGCTCAAGCGCCAGGTGGTGGAGGCCCGCATGGCGGCGCTGCAGGCGCAGGTCGAGCCGCACTTTTTGTTCAACACGCTGGCCAGCATCGACCACCTGATCGAGACCGACCCACCGCGCGCCAGCCAGATGCAGAAGAACCTGATCGCGCTGCTGCGCGCCTCGATGCCGACGCTGCGCGAGAACCACCCGACCGCGCACAACCTCGGCCGCGAGATGGCGGTGATCCGGCCCTACCTCGAAATCCTGAAAGTGCGCATGGAAGACCGGCTGCAGACCCGCATCGACGTGCCCGAGGGCCTGATGTCGGCCGACTTCCCGTCGATGATGATTCAGAGCCTGGTCGAGAACGCGATCAAGCACGGCCTGGAGCCCAAGCCCGAAGGCGGCTTGCTCACGGTGCACGCCGAGATCGTGCACGGCAAGCTCACGGTCAAGGTCGCCGACACCGGCCTGGGCTTCGGCAAGGCCGCCACCGCTGGCACCGGCGTGGGCCTGACCAACATCCGCGAACGCCTGCAATTGCTCTACGGCAGCAAGGCCTCGATGACGATCACCGAGAACACGCCGAGCGGCACCGTGGTGACCCTGACCGTGCCGTACCAGGCACAGACCCGCGAAGGAGAATCCGCGTGAAACGCACCCTCGACTTCTTCGGCTGGGCGACGCTCGCGAGCGTGTTGTTCGCCGTCGCGCTGGTGATCGCGGCAGTCTCGCTGACGGGCGCGATGGACGGCGCCACGATCGAGTTCAACGGCGACCCCTGGACCCTGGCCGAGCTCGACACCGGCCACTGGCTGCTCGCGGTCGGCGGCATCGCGCTGGCGCTGCTCGTGCTCGCGCTGATGTTGCTCGCGCTCGCGCTCGTCGTGCCGCTCGCGGTGCTGATCCCGCTGGCGATCGCGGCGGTCGCGCTGGTCGGTACGCTGATCGTGGTCGCCGGCGTGTTGGCGATCGTGTTCTCGCCGTTGATCTTGCTCGTGGTCGCGCTGTGGTTGCTGGTGCGGCTGATGTGGCGGTCGACCCATCATGTCGAAGCGAAAGGCACGCCGGCGAGCGGCGCTACGATCACCGGATGAACACCCCCACCCGCGCCCTGATCGCCGACGACGAACGCCTGATGCGCGAGCAGTTGCGCGCGCGGCTGGCCGAGGTCTGGCCCGAGCTCGAGATCGTCGCCGAGGCGAAGAACGGCACCGAGGCGGTCGAGCTCACCGAAGCCCACAAACCCGACCTCGTCTTCCTCGACATCCGCATGCCGGGCATGACCGGCGTCGAGGCGGCACGCGCGATCGCGCAACTGCCGGTCGACGAGGAAGGTGACGACGCCAACACGGGCTGGTACGGCTGCGAGATCGTCTTCATCACCGCCTACGACCAGTACGCGATCGAGGCCTTCGAGCAAGGCGTGGTCGACTACGTGCTCAAGCCGGCCGAGCGCGAACGGCTCACCGTCACCGTCGAGCGCATCAAGAAGCGCCTCGCGCAGCGCGCGAGCGGCGCACCGGCGAGCGACGATGCCGCGCCACCCGCGATGCAGCAACTGCTGCAAAAACTCGCCGCCCGCATGGACCCGGCCAAGGCGCCGCAACTGCGCTGGATTCAGGCGACGGTCGGCCAGAACATCCAGATGATCCCGGTCGACGACGTGCTGTTCTTCATCTCCGACGAGAAGTACACGCGCGTGCAGACGGCCACGGTCGAGGCGCTGATCAGGAAGCCGATCAAGGAGCTGCTCGACGAGCTCGACGCCGAGGTGTTCTGGCAAATCCACCGCTCGACCCTGGTCAACACCAAGTTCATCGCCGGCGTGAGCCGCGACCTGCGCGGCCGCCAGCTCGTCGCGGTGAAAGGGCGCCCTGAAAAGCTCGAGGTGAGCCGCAGCTTCGCGGGGTTGTTCAAGGGAATGTAGGGCGGCTCAGCGCGGCATGCTCACGGGCGGCATCAGGCCGAGCCTGGTGGCACGGCGGGCGAACTTTCGGTCGTCGAAGCTGGCCATGCCGTCGCAGCCCCGGTACGTGGCGTGGTGCAGCGCATCGGCAAAGTCCAGTCCGTTTCTGTGGCCAGCCAGTGCCGCCTCGACCGAGAGGCGGTCTTCCAGCGTGACCAGCGGCGACGCGAGCAGGTGATCGAGCACGGCAGCAAATTGCCCTCGGGCGAGCCCGTAGGCGCCACGCATCACCCATTCGAGTTCGAGCAACACCGTCTTGGCGACGTACATCGGCTGGCCGCCTTCGAGCAAGCGCCGCGCCGCCTGCTGCTGCCGCGCGGTGGCCGCATCGGCGTCGTCGCTGGCGAGGTAGTAACGGGCCAGAACGTTGGTGTCGAGGCCGATCACTTGCGAACGCCGCGCTTCACGCTCTTGGGTTCGCGGCTCGACTCGGGTTTCAACAGGGTTGCCACGTCGAAGTCGGCCGGCACCACCGGGCCCGCCACCTTGACCATGCCGAAGCCACTCTGTGGCGCGGCGCGCTGGGGCATCGCGGGTCGCAGCACGGCGTGGTCGCCTTCGACCACGAATGCCACCCGCGTTCCCTGCTTCAAACCCAGTTGCTGGCGCACCGCCTTCGGAATCGTGACCTGACCCTTGCTCGTCATGGTGTGGTTTCCATAAACGTTCCGAAAAGTATTACCAGGTAAGGATTCTAGCAAGCTCGAATCCGGCTCTGCGTCAGACGACTACAAGTCCCACATGCAAACGCCGCCCGAGCAGCCGCTTGACGATGTCGCGATACCTGAAGCCTGCGAGTTGGCCCGTCAGGTCGCGATGATCAGCGGATGGTCGAAGGCCTCGCTGGCCGGCAGCAGACGCGTGACGGATGCACCCGACTGCGACTCGATCAACTTCTTCGCGATGTCACGCGCGATCTCGATCGTTTCTTGAATCGTGCGCCCTTGCGCCATCAGCCCCTGAACCTCGTCGCTCGTCGCCAGGTACATGCCCTCGGGCAACTTCTCGATGTGCAACTGAATCACGTGCTCCATTGGTCACTCCAGGGTGTTGAACCGACGACTCGCGACAGCGGGCAACTGTCGATTCAGTGTAGGCGCGACCCGTTTCGCCGCGGTCGCGTTCACCCCAGCGTCCACAACCCGTTGACGACGCGCGCGCGGCCGAGGGCGGCGAGGGCGTCGAGGATCGGCGGGATGCGGCGCTTCCACGGGCCGCGGCCGGTGAAGGTGGCTTCGATCACCTCGAGCGCGATCGGCCGCGCGTTCGCGGTCAGCACGTCGGCCACGCCGCGCATCTGCTCGGGCAGCGTGTTCGGCCACGGGCGCCTGGCTGGCGCAGCGACAGGTTTCGCGGCCCGGCCCGGCTTCTTCTTCGCGGGCACCGGCGCGTCGGGCGCGCCGAGGTCGAGTTCGTCTTGCGTGGCCACGGGCAACGCAGCCGCGCCGCGGCGCGCGGGGTCTTGAAACTCGGGGCGCAGCCAGCGCACCGTGCCGCGCGCTTCCTCTAGAGCGCGTTCGGCGTTGAGGGCGACGAGGCGCACCAGCAATTCTTCTTCGGCCGCGGCCTGCGCCGCCGGCTTGC
>JANMWQ010000793.1:0-1617 GCA_031394085.1 Rhizobacter sp.
CGGAGCCGCGGCGCAGCAACTGCCGCGGCACGCGCCAGCTCCAGTCGTCGACGAGCTGCCAGCCCGACACGATCGGCGCGCCGCCGAGCGCGTCGAACGGCATCTGCACGAGCGCGCTCGCGACCGCGCCGGCGAGGGCGCCACGCCAGACCCGCGCTACCGGCGTCGCCGGGGCGGCCGTCTCACCCATCTGCAGGGCGTGGCTTCGATGTGCCGACCGTCATCTCGATACTGCCCGCGTCTCGGCGCGAAGGATAACGTGGCCCGGCCTCCTAGAATCTCGACGCTCTCACTGAACCCCACTGAACCCGACCGCCGGCCCGCGCACCCATGAACCTCGGTATCGAAGACCTTCCGCCCGCGTGCGACGTGCTCGTCATCGGCGCCGGCCCGGCCGGTGCCAGTGCCGCGCTCACGCTGGCGCGCACCGGCCTCGACGTGGTGCTCGTCGACGCCCAGGCTTTCCCGCGCGACAAGGTCTGCGGCGACGCCTTGATCCCCGACGCGCACCACGCGCTGCGCAAACTCGGCGTGCTCGACGAGGTGATGGGCCAGGCGCAGGCGAGCGGCTTCGTCGGCTGCATCGGGCCGCGCGGCGGGCGCATCGACGTGCCGGGCGTGCTCGCGGTGCTGCCGCGCAAGCAGCTCGACATGATCGTGTGCCGCGCTGCGGTGACCGCGGGCGCACGCATGTTCGCGCCGGTGCGGTTCACTGCGCCGATCGAGGTGGGCGGCAAGGTCGTCGGCGCCACGCTCCATCACGGCGATGTGACGCGCGAGGTGCGTGCGCGCTGGGTGCTGCTTGCGACCGGCGCCGCGCCGCAGCCGCTGCTCGCCGCCGGCATGTCGACCCGCCACACGCCGAGCGGCGTGGCGCTGCGCTGCTACGTCAAAAACGACGCGATGGTCGGGCGCATCACCGCGCTCGAGATCGTCTGGCACCGCGCGATCACGCCCGGCTACGGCTGGATCTTTCCGTGCGCGGGCGGTGTGTTCAACATCGGCGTCGGCATCGCCGACAGCCACAACGAGCAGCGCGGCGGCAAGCTCAACGACGAAGGTTTGAAGAAGAAGGAGGTCAACCTGCGCCAGGTGATGAACGACTTCCAGACTGTCTATGAACCGGCGCGCGAACTGATGCAGGGCGGCACGCTGCAGGGGCCTATGAAAGGCGCGCCGCTGCGCTGCACGCTCGAAGGCGCGCGCTACACGCGGCCCGGGTTGATGGTGATCGGCGAGGCCGCGGGCAGCACGTATTCGTTCACCGGCGAGGGCATCGGCAAGGCCTTCGAGACCGGCATCCACGCGGCCGAGGCGGTGCTCGCCGGTGGTGCCGCTGCCAACGCGTTACCCGATGCCGATGCCAACGCCGACGCCGATGTCGACACCCGCGTGCGCGCCGACTACGAAGCCCGCCTGCGCGCGTTGAAGCCGCGCTTCGATCTCTACCAGCGCGCCAACGTCGTCAACCGCCATCCGTGGCTGACCGACCTGCTGATCTGGCGCGCCAACCAGAGCCCGCGCCTGGTGCGGCGCATGAGCGGCGTGTTGAACGAGACCAGCAATCCCGGCAACCTCGTGAGCGTCAAAGGCTTCACGCGGCTGTTCCTCGACCGC
>JANMWQ010000070.1:0-3553 GCA_031394085.1 Rhizobacter sp.
GGAACACGCCGCCGAGCAGCATCGGCCGGTAGACCAGCTCGGCGCCGGCTTGTGCGCACAGCGCGGGCAGCTGCGTCCACGCGAGGTAGGTCGTCGGGCTGCCGACATCGAAGAAGAACTCGACTTGTTTGCTCATGGTGCAAGATCGTAGTTCACGAAACGCAGTTCGCGAAACGCACTCCACCCAAGGATCTCAGCCATGGCGACGAACCCGAGCAGCAAGGTGGCATTGGTGATCGGCGCCGGTGACGCGACCGGCGGCGCGATCGCATCGCGCTTCGCGGCAGGCGGCTACACCGCCTGCGTGACGCGGCGCGAGGCCGGCAAGCTCGAACCGCTGCTGCAAAGCATCCGCGCGGCCGGCGGCCAGGCGCACGGCTTCGGGTCGGACGCCCGCAAGGAAGACGACGTGATCGCACTCGTCGAGCAGATCGAGCGCGAGATCGGGACCATCGAGGTGCTGGTGTTCAACATCGGCGCGAACGTGCCCTGCAGCGTACTCGACGAAACCGCACGCAAGTATTTCAAGATCTGGGAGATGGCCTGCTTCGGCGGCTTCTTGAACGGGCGCGAGGTGGCCAAACGGATGGTCACGCGCAGCCGCGGCACGATCATCTTTACGGGCGCCACAGCCGCGCTGCGCGGCGCCGCGAACTTCGCCGCCTTCGCGGGCGCGAAGCACGCGCTGCGGGCGCTGGCGCAGAGCATGTCGCGCGAGCTGGGGCCGCAGGGCGTGCATGTGGCGCACGTGGTGGTCGACGGCGCGATCGACACCGAATTCATCCGCGCGACCTTCCCCGAGCGCTACGCGCTGAAGGAACACGATGGCATCCTGAACCCCGACCACATCGCCGAGAACTACTGGCATCTGCACAGGCAGCCGCGCGACGCGTGGACCTTCGAGCTCGACCTGCGGCCCTACATGGAGCGTTGGTGAGCCGCGCGGGTGATCTGCGTAAGTGACCTGTGCGGCTGCTCTCGCTCAGCGCTTGCGCGCCGCGAAGCGAATCTCGTAGCGCGCGTTGCGAGTGCCGTCGTTGAACTGCAAGGTGCTGCCGACCCACGCGTAGGGCGCAGTGAACTCGTCGATCTGCGTGATGTTGTGCATCACCACCACATCGACCTGGCTGCTGTTGAGCTTCATGTTGTAGGCGATGTCGTCGATGCGAACACGCACCGTGCCGTCGGCGCGCAAGTCGACTTGCGCCGGCCCGCAACTCGGCGCCATCGGCAAGGTGGCAACGCACAGTTGGGCGTCGTGAAGGCCGGCGCTCGGCCGCTCGGTCGTGGCCCCGAACGCCGCCGACGCCGCCAACGCGAGCAGCACGAACCCGAGCCGCGCCACGGTCATCACTTCATCAGCCCTTCGGCCTTCAGCGCAGCCTGCACTGCTGGCCGTGCGGCCATGCGGGCCTGGAACGCACTCAAGTGCTTCATGCCCGAGATGTCGATGCCGGTGTGGCCGGTCCAGTTGGTCACGGTGAAGAGATAGGCGTCGGCGATGCTGAACGCATCGCCCATCAGGTAGGGCTTGCCTTCGAGCTGCGCGTCGACCCACTGCAGCTTCGAGGTGGCCTTCGCGCGGATCACGGCCTTGCCGTCGTCCGGCATCAAGGGGTTGAACATCCCGGCGATGCCCTTGTGCAACTCGCTGGTGATGAAGTTCAGCCACTCCTGCACGCGGTAGCGCGCCATCGTGCCGTTGGCCGGTGCGAGGCTCTTCGCGGGCACCTGGTCGGCGATGTACTGGCTGATCGCCGGGCCTTCGGAGAGGCGTTCGCCATTGTCGAGTTCGAGCAGCGGCACCTGGCCTTTGGGCGCGACCGGGTAGTAGTCGCTACCGTCTTCGAGCTGGTGGACCTTCAAGTTGGCCTTGACGAGCGTGAACGGCAGGCCGGATTCATGGAGCACGATGTGCGGAGCGAGCGAGCAGGCGCCGGGGCTGTAATAGAGCTTCATGGTGAGTCGGTCTGGAGTCTCGGAGCCGGTATTACACCGCGTTCCGGCGTTGCTTGCGTCAGGTGTTCAAGCGCTTTGAAGGGAGCATGCAGTGCGCCGCCCTTCCGTCGGGCCACTCGGGCACTACATTGAACTCATGCACACCAGCCACCCCCCGATCACCGGTTCATCGACCCTCCAACGCTCGCGCCGCGTCGAGCAACTCGTGCGCGGACAGCCCACCTCGGACGGCGACGGCGTCAAGCTGACGCGCGTGCTGACGCAGCCGCTGCAGAAGCGCCTCGACCCGTTCCTGATGCTCGACGCGTTCGGCAGCGACGCCGCGAGCGACTACGCCGGCGTCTTTCCGAGCCACCCGCACCGCGGCTTCGAGACCGTGACGATCATGTTGGAGGGCCGCATGCGCCACGAAGACAGCGTCGGCAATGTCGGTCTGCTGGAGCCGGGCAGCGTGCAGTGGATGACCGCCGGGCGCGGCATCATCCACTCCGAAATGCCCGAGCAGCAAGCGGGTCGCATGGCCGGCTTCCAGCTCTGGGTCAACCTCGCCGCGAAGGACAAGATGCAGCCGCCGGCCTACCGCGACGTGCCGCCGGCCGGCGTGCCTGTGGCCCAGCTCGACGGCGGTGTGCAGGTGCGCGTGATCGCCGGCACGGCGCTCGGCATCACCGGCGCGGTGACGCGGCCGACCACCGAGCCGCTGGTGCTCGACATCGCGTTGCCGGCCGGCCGGTCGTTCGACGCGCTGCTGCCGGCGGCGCACAACGCGTTCGCCTACGTGTACGGCGGCGGTGTGGTGACGATCGGCGAAGTCGGTGAATTGGCGCGCGGCGCCCGCGTCGAAAGCGAACGCATGGCGATCCTGTCGAACGATGTGGCTGCCGACGGCGTGCGGTTCACCGCCGAGACCGACGCCCGTGTGCTGCTCGTTGCCGGCGCGCCGCTGAATGAGCCGATCGCGCAGTACGGGCCGTTCGTGATGAACTCGACCGCCGAGATTCAACAGGCGGTGGCCGACTTTCAGCGCGGTGCGCTGGCGACCTGATCGGGGCGTTGTGAACATCGGCTAGGCTCTTGGCTTTCCGAAACAGGGAAGGCCAGGAACCATGCCGCGCCAGACACTCGACGAATCACGCCTCCACCCGGCGATCCGCGACACGGTCGAGAACCGGCACGCCGACATCGTCCACAACGTCAACGCGGCGGCGCTGTCGAACCCGGTGCTCGTGGTCGGCATGGCCGGCAACCCGTACTGCCGGCGCGCGCGTCGCCTGCTCGGCAAAGCCGAGATCGCGCACCACTACCTCGGCTACGGCAGCTACTTCGGCGAGTGGCAACCGCGCGGCGCGCTCAAGGCCTGGAGCGGCTGGCCGACGTTTCCGATGGTGTTCGTGAAGGGCAGCCTGATCGGCGGTGCCGAAGACCTGGAGCGGCTGATCAAGAGCGGCGAGATCAAGCGCCTGCTCGGCGAGTGATGCGCTGCCGGCTCGTCGCGGCGTTGGCGCTGGGCCTCGCGGCCTCTGCCGCGAGCGCGCAAGCGCTGACCGACTGCCGCGTCGCCGGGCTGCGCAACAGCGTCAAGTGCGGTGTCGTG
>JANMWQ010000137.1:0-2009 GCA_031394085.1 Rhizobacter sp.
CATCTTCGGCCTCAAGACGCCCGAGGTGCACGCGTGCAAGCAAGGCGGCTACCAGCCGATGCGTTACTACGAAGGCAACCCGCAGCTCAAGGCCGCGTTGGACGCGATCAGCGGCGGCGTGTTCTCGCCCGACGAACCGGCACGCTACCGCGGCCTGGTCGATTCGCTGCTGTGGGGCGGCGACCACTACCTGCTGCTGGCTGATTACGAATCGTATGTCGCGACGCAGTTGAAGGTCGATGCGCTGTACCGCGACCCCGGCCAGTGGGCCGAGCGTGCGATCGCCAACGTGGCGGGCATGGGCGCGTTCTCGTCCGACCGCACGATCCGCGAATACGCGAGCCAGATCTGGGGCATCGCACCCGAGGCGCGTTGAACCCTTGCTAGGATGCGGCCGCGCCCCGCCAACCGATCACTTCATGCTCCAAGACGCCGAGATCGACTCCCTCAGCCAGGCCGCACACGGTGACCCGTTCGCGGCACTCGGTGTTCACCCCGACGAAACAGGCCGACTCTGGCTGCGCGCCATGCTGCCCGGCGCAGCGCAGGTCGCGGTGCTCGATGCGAGCAACGGCGAGTTGCTCGGCACGCTGACGCAGCGCCGCGCCGACGGATTTTTCGAGGGCCCGCTGAATACGGCAGCGCGCACGGCAGGGCAAACGCCAGGGCGCGCCACCGAGCGCCAGAACTACCGGCTGCAAGTGCGCTGGGCCGACGGCCACTCGGCGATCGTCGACGACCCGTACCGCTTTGCGCCGGTGCTCGGCGAGCTCGACCTCTGGCTGCTCGGCGAAGGCTCGCACCTGCGGCCGTTCGAGGTGCTCGGCGCGGCGCAGCGCGTGCTGCTCGGCGTGGCCGGCACCAGCTTCGCGGTCTGGGCGCCGAACGCCTCGCAGGTCAGCGTGGTCGGTGACTTCAACGCGTGGGACGCGCGCCGCCACCCGATGCGCTTGCGGCGTGAGTGCGGCGTGTGGGAGATTTTTCTGCCCGCGGTCGGCGTCGGTGCGAAGTACAAGTACCAGATCCGCGCGCGCGACGGCCACGTGCTGCCGCAAAAGGCCGACCCGTATGCGCTGCAATGCGAGCTGCGGCCGGCGACCGCGAGCGTGGTCGCGCGCATGCCGTCGGTGGTGCCGCCATCCGCGGCGCGGCAGCGGGCCAACGCGCTCGATGCGCCGGTCAGCATCTACGAAGTTCACCTCGGCTCCTGGCGCCGCAAACACAGCCACGCGAGCGGCCCCGACGGCCGCTGGCTGAACTGGGACGAACTCGCGAGCGAGCTCGTGCCGTATGCGCGAGACATGGGCTTTACGCACCTGGAGTTGATGCCGGTCAGCGAGCACCCGTTCGACGGCTCGTGGGGCTACCAGCCGATCGGTCTGTATGCGCCGACGGCGCGCTTCGGTGACCCGGCGGGTTTTCGGCGCTTCGTCGATCGCTGCCACGCCGAAGGCCTCGGCCTGCTGCTCGACTGGGTGCCGGCGCACTTTCCGTCCGACGCCCACGGCCTGGCTGAATTCGACGGAACGCACCTCTACGAATACGCTGACCCGCGCGAAGGTTTTCATCAAGACTGGAACACGCTGATCTACAACTTCGGCCGCACCGAGGTCAGCAACTTCATGGTCGCCAACGCGCTCTACTGGCTCGAGCGCTACAACGTCGACGGCCTGCGCGTCGACGCCGTCGCGTCGATGCTGTACCGCGACTACAGCCGCCAAGCCGGCGAGTGGGTGCCCAACGAACACGGCGGGCGCGAAAACCTGGAGGCGATCGCCTTCTTGCGGCGCATGAACGAGGTCGTCGGCGGCGAGCGGCCACAGGCGATCACGCTGGCCGAAGAGTCGACCGCGTTCCCCGGCGTCTCCAGGCCCACGTACGCCGGCGGCCTCGGCTTTCACTACAAGTGGAACATGGGCTGGATGCACGACACGCTGCAATACATGCAGCGCGATCCGGTGCACCGCAAGCACCACCAGGGCGAAATGACCTTCAGCCTCGCCTACGCC